>JBMZDK010000093.1:0-13850 GCA_049614265.1 Thiolinea sp. | reverse complement strand
TTAATGGTGGAAGAAAAAATCGCGGGGCGTATGACGCTGAATCAGCCAGCGGGACACCTGGAGTATGGTGAGAGTATCATTGAGGCTGCGAAGCGGGAAACCCTGGAAGAAACAGGCTACCTTTTTGAGCCGGAAGCATTATTAGGCATGATTCTGGCAAAGAACAGTGATCCTGAGCGGATGTATTTGCGCTTTGCATTTTGTGGCAAAGTTATCAGGAAAATTGAAGATTATCAGATTGATGCTGATATCGCTGCCGTCCATTGGCTCAGTGAAGAAGAAATCCGTCATCATTCACGACTGATTCCCCGTAACGAATTGGTGCTGCATTCGATTGAACTCTACAAACAGGGTGTCCGCCTGCCGCTGGACAGTTTGCATATTCTCAGCATGGAATGAAAGCATGAGTAGCTCGATACAAAAAGGCAAGCGGGTTGTTGTTGGTTTATCCGGCGGTGTTGATTCATCTGTTGCTGCCCTGCTGCTTCTGCAGCAAGGCTATCAGGTGGAAGGCTTATTCATGAAAAACTGGGAGGAAGATGATACTGCGGACTATTGCTCGGCCGCTGTGGATTTGGCGGATGCACAGTCTGTTGCCGACCAGCTTGGAATAAAATTACACACAATGAATTTTGCCACCGAGTACTGGGATCGGGTATTTACTTACTTTCTGGCCGAATATAAAGCAGGCCGGACACCTAACCCGGATATTATGTGTAACAAAGAAATTAAATTTAAAGCATTTCTGGATTTTGCACTGGAGTCAGGAGCTGACTATATCGCCACCGGACATTATGCGCGCTTAGGTAATACAGGTGCCTCAGGAAACCTGGCCCTGCTGAAAGGTGTGGATGCTAATAAGGATCAGACTTATTTCCTATATACCCTGCAACAGCACCAGCTTCAACGAAGTCTGTTTCCGGTTGGCCACCTGCCTAAAGAAGAAGTCAGGATGATTGCTGAGCAGGAAGGGTTTAGCACCGCCCGCAAAAAAGACAGCACAGGTATTTGCTTTATCGGGGAGCGTAAATTTCGGGATTTTCTGCAAAGATTCCTGCCAGCGCAGCCTGGTGAAATTGTTACTTCGGAAGGCAGGGTTATCGGAGAGCACAATGGTCTGATGTATTACACCCTGGGGCAGCGACAAGGGTTAGGTATCGGTGGCCTGAAAGATTTACCGGAAGCCCCCTGGTTTGTTATTGATAAAAAACTGGATGCCAATCAACTGGTGGTAGCACAGGGCCATCAAAATGATTATCTGCTTAAGCATGCCCTGACAGCAAGTCAACTGCATTGGGTGGCTGGCGAAGCGCCAGCGGAAAATTTTAGCTGTAGTGCAAAAATTCGTTATCGCCAACAAGACGAAGCCTGTAAAGTGAATATCAGTGGTGATCAGGCTGTCGTTTGCTTTGCTAAGGCGCAACGGGCGATTACCCCGGGACAGTCCATTGTTTTTTATCATCAGGATCAATGTCTGGGGGGAGGAATTATTGATGATATGCACAAAGACTGCTAAACAGGCGCGCTAATTCACTAAATATGTGTGCAAAAGTTTGCATGAGCTTCGAGCTCCTTGCCTCGTTAACTAATGGGCCTGGGGTATTTGAAAACTTCTGTCGCACTGCTTATTCATACATTTTCACAGCAACGATGAAAGCCGGTTAAAAATATTTGTCACGCTATCGGATTAAATTCTGCTTGAAATTCACGGCGTTTATCTATAAATCTATGTGCCCCTAACTCTATTCACGTAATGACTGATAATTGTGGAAGCTAATACCCGTAACCGAACACTTGCCCTTGCCGCTTTATTTCAGTGTGTAGACGGCGTTAATCAAATCTCTGGGGATGGCCAGATTGATAGTGAATTATTTGATAGCGCAGTTAACAGCTTACTTGCTGATCAAAGTGATTCAGTGGAAGATTTGTATGGCGGTATCAGTGGCTTACGCACTGGTTTACGCTCCCTTATGCACCAGTTAGGTTCTGGTAGCAACAGTGCGGAAGGTCAGGGTAAAAATATGGATACCACGCGCTATGCGATCAACCTGTTATATCTGGAGAAGAAATTATCCGGCAACCAACAGATGATGGATCAGTTATTATCTGGTATCACCGAAGCGCAACAGCAACTGGAACACTTCGAACCCACCCATACAAATATTGTTGCCCGTCTGGCTGATCTTTATACCAACACTATCAGCAAAGTTGGCCCGAGAATTATTATTAAAGGCGACCAGAGTTATCTGTCTAACCCTGATAATGCGGCTAAAATCCGGGTTTTGCTCATGGCAGGGATCAGAGCAGCGTTACTGTGGCGCCAGGCAGGCGGTAACCGTTGGAAATTGCTATTAGCCAGAGGCGCGATGCAAAAGGAAGCACATCGTCTATTGCAAGCCGGATAATTCCACTTTGCTGAAAACGATTATGTGTGTACTTGGGCAACAACCTTGAATTCAGTTAGGATAGGCCCCATATACCCAGCATTTCACACATCCACTCGACAAAGGTCAAACAGATAATGGACGTATTAGAGCGTATTGATGAAGCGGTAAAAAACAACCCGGTAGTTATTTTTATGAAGGGCACTCCACAATTGCCTCAATGCGGTTTTTCAAGCCGTACAGCGCAGGCACTAATGAGTTGTGGTGAAGAATTTGCCTATGTCAATGTGCTGACTGATCCGGAAATTTTCCAGAATCTCCCCCGCTATGCTGACTGGCCTACTTTCCCGCAGGTTTATATTAGTGGAGAGCTGATTGGTGGCTGCGACATCACATTGGAGATGTTCGAGAATGGTGAACTGCAAACCATGATTAAAGATGCCGTTGCCAGCAATAGTGATGAAGCAGATTCAGCCGCTTAATATGGACTGCAGTCCCATCTGCTATTAGTCATATTTGAAAAAACCGGGCTTCGTTTTATTACTGAAGCCCGGTTTATTAAATTCCCTCATATTTCCGCTGGTTTTAAGAAACATCCAGTAATTTTAGCGTGTTATCCAGCTCAATTTGTTTGCGCAACAGTTTCTTCGACCCCAGAGGAACAAACTGAATCAGCAGCCCCCCTGCAATCAGCAATATAAATACAATGCTGATGATATAATTGATAATACTGTCTGCACTCAGCAGTGCCCCCATACCCAGCAATCCGGCGACATAGCGAGCCGCAAAAAACATCAGGCACGCCAGCAATAACACGGCTGAGGTATGTAAAAACATCCCACCCAGTTTATTAATCCATGACCAGCGTTGACGACGCAACTCAGTAGTATTTTCATATTGTATTGAGCGCTGACGGATTTCGCGACAGATTCGACGCTCCGAATCATGCACAATCAAATCACCAATCTGGCTTTCTCTATCTGTCAAGGCACCATAAGGCAGCTGAGCCATGACTCGTACATGTTGATCAAACGTCTTTTTAAAGAAGTGGTTGGAATCAATATGATCTGGCAGCAGCATGCGTGACAAACGGTGATTTTGCCAGGTGGTTTGCACATAATGCTGAATACGCTGCACACGTGACAAACGCAGATCATGAAGCATGCGTTTGATTGATTCATGCTGATTGAAATCCGGCTCTGCCTGAGCCTGCACATAATAAGCCGGGTCTTTACCCGCCAAAGCAGCTAAACGCCGGGTTGCAGCTTCAACCTCACCACCGGCAGCCAGATAACGGGCACATTCGTAAAGATGCTCATGATCAGTTTCAGGCGCAACCCGAATGACTTCCAGTGCAATATTTATTGCCTTATCATATTTTTGTTGCGTGTAGCAGGCATCAGCTAAATGACGCATGGCAAATACTGCAAATGCACGATTCCCGGATTCTTCAGCAAGACGGGTTGCACAGGCAAGATGAAATTCGGCATGCTCCACAGCATCTAACAGGAAAAGATACGCCCAGCCTAATTCAAAATGCGCCCGGTAATTCCGGTGATCGACCTGCAATGCTTCCTTTAGCATGTGCTCAGCAGTCAGTACATTGTCATGTGCCTGAGTCGCCTGAAGCAATAAAGATTCGCTCAATTTACGGTTGGCAAAGTCAACACCGATTTCAGCACGATAGGCCGAAAAGCCTTCACGGCTTTTTGCAACCAGTTGCCCCCGCAGCGCTTCACGATCTTTTTGCAGCTGAAAACCCTGGATATTAACCCGGTTAGCAAGGCCTTCCAGTTGCGGACGCAGGCTATGCAAAACGTCATCACTTCCACCTATTTTCCGCAAATTCCCTTGTAATCCGGCATCTAATAACGAGCAAATACTTTCCCGGCTCATTGATTTCAGTGAGGCGAGATACTCCATATTAATGCGGTGAAAGGCGTAGCACTTGCGTTGGGGGAAAAAGATAGCACGTACCTGACGTGCTTCCAGTCCTTTGGGCATGTTTTATATCCGTTTTTCATAACACTCAGTGCGCAGATTATAGTCGGCTTTTAATTTTTTTCTACCATAAAACACTGATATTGCATAAATAATTATATGTCTGCTGCAACGATAAAAAAACGCCCTTTTTTTTACAGGTGAGTTCGGTTTTAGTGGCAGGAGTCTGGTATTCTCAACATCAATTACGGATAAGGTTGCGACCAGCCGGACAGGTGCTTACAATGCGCCTCTTGTTCAGATGTAGCCTTAACAACATTTATACACCTTAAGCACTATAAGTAGGAGTTTCATTATGCCCTGGAATGAACCGGGTGGTGATGGCAATAATCAGAAAGATCCCTGGACAGGGAAAAACCGGGGCTCCGGCAAAAGTGATGCCGAAGAAATTGTTAATAAGCTAAACCAGAAACTCGGCGGCCTGCTGGGTGGTGGCAGCGGTGGTGATAATGACGGTGGTTCCGCAAGCTATAAAGGCATTGCGCTGCTGGGTATATTACTGCTGGCAGGTTGGATGTTCTCCGGCTTCTATACAGTGGATGCCCGGGAAGAAGCGCTGGTTCTGCGTCTGGGCGCTTACAGTGAAACAACCGGCCCGGGGCTTCACTGGCACCTGCCCTATCCGATTGAAACCGTGGAAATGGTTGATGTTGCCCAGAACAGAAGCGCACAGGACCGTAGCACAATGTTGACGATTGATGAGAATATCGTCGATATTGCCGTAACGGTTCAATACAAGGTTAAAGATCCAAAGAATTACACCTTTAATGTCTACCTGCCGGATGACTTGCGCGATCAGCGTAACGGAACCCTGTATCAGGTAATGCGTAGTGCAACCCGTGACATTGTTGGGCGCAGCAGTATGGACTTTATCCTGCGCGAAGGCCGTGAGCAGATTGCTGAACAAGCCAGAGCGCTGATGCAGGAAATTCTGGATGGTTATCAGGCAGGCTTGCAGGTGATTAAAGTCAACCTGACTTATGCTGAAGCACCTTCTGAAGTCAAAGATGCTTTTGATGATGCTAACCGTGCACGTGAGGATGCCAACCGATTTAAAAACGAAGCGGATACCTATGCCAAGAAAGTGGTTCCTGAAGCCCGTGGTCAGGCTGCACGATTACTGGAAGAAGCCAACGCTTATCGTGATCAGGTCATTGCAAAAGCAGAAGGTGATGCGTCACGCTTTACTCAACTGGTAGGTGAATACCGCAAAGCACCGGATGTAACCCGCGAGCGCCTCTATCTGGAAACAATGGAAACGGTGCTCGGCGACACCCGCAAGGTGTTAATTGATAGTGAAAACAGCAATAACTTACTGTATATGCCATTGGATGGTTCCGGTTCGGCAAATCGTGATATGCCTTCACCGGCTGAACTGGCGTCGCCTTTTGTTGGCAGTACAGGCAGCAGTAATAAAACCACAGGTCGTCAGGGCCGCGTTTTACAACCCGGAACATCCAGAGAGGCGCGTCAATAATGGATATTAAGAATCTTCTGGTTGGCGGCCTGGTTTTGCTGGGCTTATTAATTTATTCCTCTGCTTACACAGTCGATCAGCGTGAAAAAGCAATCAAGTTTCAATTCCGTGAAATTGTAGATGATGAAATCACACCCGGCCTGCATTTCAAATGGCCAATGATAGAATCCGTCAGCAAATATCCGGCACAAATCTTGACGCTGGATGCAAACACTGAACGCTTTCTGACCGGTGAAAAGAAATATGTGTTGGTTGATTTCTTTGTCAAATGGCAGATTTCTGATGTAGCTATGTTTTACCGGGCAACCAGCGGGCGCATTTCCTCTGCTGCAAATCGTCTGGAAGACATAATGAAAGACGGTTTGCGGAACGAATTCAGTAAGCGAACGATTGAAGAAGCGTTGTCAGAACAACGTGATGAAATCATGCAGGGACTGGAAGTTAAATCTAATGAGGCTGCCCGCCAACTGGGTATTAGCGTGGTTGACGTTCGGGTGAGTAAAATCGACTTTCCGGAACAGGTAAGTGAATCTGTTTTTGAAAGAATGCGTTCTGAACGTCAACGTGTGGCCCAGGATTTTCGTTCCCGTGGTCGTGAGGAAGCAGAAAAAATCAAAGCAGCAGCTGATCGTCAGTCAACAGTGATCATGGCTGAGGCATACCGGGACTCTGAAAAAACACGCGGTGAAGGTGATGCTAAATCTGCTGAAACCTATGCTAACGCATATCAGTCAGATGCAGACTTCTACTCCTTCTATCGCAGCCTGGATGCCTATCGTAAAACTCTGGGCAGGCAGGGAGATATGATGGTGCTGGAGCCGGATTCTGAATTCTTCAGGTACTTTGGCACTAAAAACACTCCAGTCACCCCGGGGAGCACACAAGGTAACTCGTCTTCTCAGTGATTGCAGACCTGATCATGTAAACTATTACAGGCCCTCTTCTTTATTGTTGAGGGCCTGATATTGTTTGCGAACTGATATGGTGTGATTATGATTAATTTGGTAGACAAGATGCTGTTATCCCGAGCAACATGACACACCATTAACCTTGCCAGAATTATTGTTGGTATTCTATGGTTAGTAGTATGCACTGATATCAACACGACCTCTTTCATATCAATACCACGACTAAACTCTCAAGACTGATAAAACATGTCCTCTAGCGATCAATACTGGGCGCTCCCTGATGGGATCAGCGAAGCCCTGCCTGATGAAGCCCAGCGTCTGGAAATACTACGCCGTCAACTTATCGACTTATACTCTACATGGGGATATAAGCTGGTTATCCCACCAATGGTTGAGTATACCGAATCGCTTAGCACCGGAGCTGGCTCTAATCTCGACCTGCAGACGTTTAAAATCACTGATCTGCAAACTGGACGCATGATGGGAATCCGTGCGGATATGACGCCTCAGATTGCCCGGATTGATGCACATAAACTGCAAACCGCTCAACCCAACCGTTTGTGTTATATCGGAACAGTTTTACATAGCCGTGCATTCAGACAGGGAGCATCCCGTTCCCCACTGCAGGTGGGCGCAGAGCTTTTCGGTCATGCTGGTGCTGACAGCGATTTCGAAGTGATTTCATTGTTGTTAGCAACATTAGATCACTGCAAGGTCAACTCACTCACGCTGGATATAGGCCATGTTGGTATTTTCCGGGAATTAGCGAAACAGGCCGGTTTTAGTAAAAAAGAAGAAGCACAGTTTTTCTCCATGCTGGAACGTAAAGCCCTGCCGGAAATTGATCAGTGGCTTGCTGCAGCAAATCTGTCGTCAGAACTCCGTGAGATGCTGGTCGAATTACCACGGCTGCACGGGCCGGTTGATATTCTGGATAAAGCTGAAAAAATCTTACTTCATGCTGGTTCGGCAGTGCAGGCGGCTCTGAATTACCTGAAAGAACTCTCAGCGCGAATTGCCAGCGCATATCCCACTTGCCAGTTGCATATCGATCTGACCGAGCTGTCTGGCTATGACTATCATACCGGCATTGTGTACGCAGTCTATTCTTCTGATTGTGGTGATGAAATTGCACGTGGCGGGCGCTATGATGGTGTGGGTAAATTATTTGGCCGTGAGCGCCCGGCAACTGGCTTCAGCACAGACTTGAGGAAACTAAGCCAGTTCAGTGATAATAATCAGGAGGTCGGGCATAATGCCGATGCTATTTTTGCCCCCTGTGCAGATACAGAAGAGTTAAATCAGTTGATTGCTGATTTACGAGACAAAGGCCATACCGTTATTCGACAGCTCAGCGGAAGTAATAACATACAAACACCTCGCGATATGGGTTGCAACCAACAGATTATTCAGGATCACAATCAATGGATTGTGGCAAAAGTTTAGGTGAAACTATTATGGGAAAAATCGTTGTTGTACTGGGCACCCAATGGGGTGATGAAGGTAAAGGAAAGATTGTTGACCTGCTCTGTGAAGATGCAGGTACTGTCGTGCGTTTCCAGGGCGGCCATAATGCGGGTCATACACTGGTTATCGATGGAAAAAAAACCGTCCTGCATTTGATTCCGTCTGGCGTATTACGACAGGGAGTTGAGTGTCTGATAGGCAATGGCGTCGTGTTGTCACCGGAAGCTCTGCTGAAGGAACTGGATATGCTGGAGGCTAACGGTGTCCCGGCACGGGAGCGTCTGAAACTGTCTGGTGCCTGTCAATTGATACTGCCTTACCATGTTGCTCTGGATGTTGCCCGTGAAAAAGCACGTGGTAACAATGCGATCGGAACCACCGGGCGCGGCATCGGGCCAGCTTATGAAGACAAGATTTCCCGCCGGGGCCTTCGCCTGAGTGACCTGACCACACCAGAAACACTAAAAACCAAGCTGGATGGTATTCTGGACTACCATAACTTTGCGCTAAAGCATTATTACAAAGCCGACCCGGTGGATCCGGCTCAAATACTTGAACAGGCACTCCTGATGGGAGAAACGCTGGCCCCAATGATCATTGATGTCCCCCAGCGTCTTGCAGAATTACGTGCAAAGGGTGAAAACATAATGATGGAAGGTGCTCAGGGTACCTTGCTGGACATTGATCATGGCACCTATCCGTTTGTAACCTCTTCCAATACCACGGCAGGCGGTGCCTGTACCGGTTCAGGATTAGGGCCCCGCCACCTGGATTACATCCTTGGAATCACCAAAGCTTACACAACCCGTGTTGGAGCCGGGCCGTTTCCGACAGAATTGTTTGATGATACCGGTGCTTATCTGGCAAAACAGGGCAATGAATTTGGCGCAACGACCGGACGGGCCAGACGTTGTGGCTGGTTTGATGCAGTGATTTTACGCCGTGCAATGCAAACCAATAGTGTGAGTGGTATTTGTATCACTAAACTGGATGTTATGGATGGTCTGGAAACAGTAAAAATCTGTACCGGTTACGAGCTGGACGGTGAAACCTATTCAGTACCGCCTGTTGACACCGCTGCTTATGATCGTTGCAACCCAATCTATGAAGAAATGCCGGGCTGGAGCGAATCCACTTTTGGCTTAACCGTTTATGACGATTTGCCGGAAAATGCGAAACAATATCTGAAACGCCTGGAAGAAGTCGTTGAAACACCCATTGATATTATTTCTACCGGCCCTGATCGCGAACAAACGATTATTCTCAGAAATCCGTATTCAATCAATTAAGCATTTTTTAAAAATACCTCACATGCCGTTTGGCATGTGAGGGTTTTAACACTACTTCATAGTAGCGGAGGCTTACGCCATTCTGACACATACTGTCTTTTAGATGGCAAAGCCCGTGCCAACAATTATTTGTCAATAAAATCAGCATCTTGATGATTTCCCCTGAAGTTCGCCTGCCTGCACAAAACGACAATTCTGACAATTGCTGTCACATTACGTCGTATTAATGCTTAAAAAGTTATCGCTGTATCCGGCACTCAGGATTTTCTGTTTAATCAGTTTGTGATCATATTTACCCCACTTATCACAAACGGTTTAATTTCAGTCAGCGAAGTGCGTATAATGCCTGACCATATACTTAACAGTGGCTATAAAAAATGCAAAATTCGTTTTTAGATGAGTTAACCAAATCAAAATCCCCCGTATTCTGTTTTCTGGTAAATGGTATTAAATTAGAGGGTGTCATTGATGGTTACGATCAGTTCTCAGTTATGCTGTCTTCTAACCACGGTGCCGCTTCTTCGCAGTTGATCATGAAGAGCGCTATATCTACCATTGTGCCTAAAAACGGCAGTGCACCGCCCAGGAATTTTTAACAACTTCAGACAGGCAAACAACGCCCGCGTAAAAGTTTCAACCATATGATGACTTTTACCGTTGGTTAATAAATTATAAAGATCTGAGCCTGCTTATCCTTTAGAATGTCATCAGAACATCATTCACAGGAGCAGCATATCTTGGCTGATATTGCATTACTTCGGCGGGTTCTCAGTGAAAACCAGGTTGTCGCTATTGTTGGTCTGTCTGATAAACCCCACCGCCCCAGCTACTTCGTCGGGAAATACCTGAAAGAACACGGCTTTACAATTATTCCGGTGAATCCAACCTGTGACGAGATACTGGGCGAAAAGAGCTATCCATCTCTGGAAGCTATTCCCGTTCCTGTGGATATGGTTGATTGTTTTCGCCGTTCTGAACAAATGCCTGATCTTGCCCGTTCCGCAGTAGCCATTGGCGCAAAATGTCTGTGGATGCAATTATCGGTTGTCAATGAAGAAGCTAAATCTATTGCTGAGGCAGGTGGTTTAGATGTAGTAATGGATCGCTGCACTAAAATTGAATACGCGCGTTTGTTTGGTGGCCTGAACTGGGTGGGTGTTGATACTAAAATCATTTCTGCCAAACGACCTAAACAAATTAATTTGTAAGCTCTGCATACCTTGTACTCACTGGTTTTCAGGTATTTGCTAATAGCACCTGGATTTTACAGGATTGCAGAACTGACAGCTGTTGCATCAATCACTATTACCATACGGGTTTTTTATGCCAGATCGTGAATTCGCCGATGAAACCAAATGCCTGCATGCCGGGCAAATCCCTGATGCAGTTACCGGCTCGCGTGCACCTCCTATATATCAGACCAGTTCTTATGTATTTGATAGTGCAGACCATGCTGCCAGTTTGTTTAATTTACAGACCTTCGGCAACGTTTATTCCCGCCTGAGTAACCCGACTAATGCGATGTTTGAAGAGCGCGTTGCAGCACTTGAAGGTGGGCGTGCTGCATTGGCTGTCAGCTCGGGCATGTCAGCACAAATGGTGGCACTGCTTACACTGGTCAATGCCGGTGATGAAATTGTTTCCGCCCGTACTTTATATGGGGGCAGTTATTCACAGTTAGACGTAAATTTTAAGCGTCTGGGTATTACCACCCATTTCGTGGATCCCGATGATCCGGAAAACTTCCGGGCTGCCATAACGTCACAAACAAAACTACTCTACGCTGAAACGCTGGGCAATCCTAACCTTAATGTGCTGGATATTGAGGCAGTTGCTGCCATTGCGCATGAAGCAGGCATTCCGCTGGTGGTTGATAATACGGTGCCTTCGCCAGTCTTATGCAAGCCAATCAACTTTGGTGCAGATATTGTAATTCATTCTGCAACCAAATTTATTGGCGGGCACGGCACATCTATTGGCGGTGTTATTGTCGAGTCTGGAAAATTCCCCTGGGATAACGGCAATTTCCCTAACATGGTAGAGGCCTCTGATGGTTATCACGGTGTAAGGTTTTATGAAACCTTTGGTGATTTTGCATTTACCATGAAGGCCCGTATGGAATACCTGCGCACATTAGGGCCAAGTATGAGTCCGTTTAATGCCTTTAGTTTTCTTCAGGGGCTTGAGACCCTGCATCTGCGCATGGAGCGTCACTGTGACAATGCACTTGCTGTTGCCAAACACCTCTCACAGCATCCAAAAGTAGCCTGGGTCAATTACCCCGGACTGGAAGATAATCCTTACCATGCTTTGGCAAAGAAATACATGCCCAAAGGAGCGAGTTCTATCCTGACCTTTGGGGTAAAAGGCGGCTTGGCAGCCGGTGAGCAATTCATCGAAAATGCACAGTTTATGAGCCATCTGGCAAATATTGGGGATGCGAAAACCTTGATTATTCATCCCGCTTCGACAACTCATCGTCAGCTTAACGAAGAACAACAGCTTAAAGCAGGTGTCCGGCCTGATATGGTAAGAGTTTCAGTGGGTATTGAACATATCAGTGATATTCTCTGGGACATTGATCAGGCGTTAGCAGGAATATCAAAAACATGAGTTTTCAACCCCGGATGAAAAGTCAGATCGGCCTCATTGGTGTGGGTGTGATGGGTTCAAACCTGGCACAAAACATCCATGAAAAAGGGTTTCGGATTAATGTGTATGACCGCGATGAAAATCTGCGGCAGCGCTTTTCTGAATTTGGCTTATCTGCCAGTGAAATCCATGCCACCTTCCCTGGTTTTGTAGCTTCTCTGACTGCTCCCCGTTGTATTCTGGTGATGATTAAAGCCGGTGATCCTGTCGACCAGGTTATTAACCACTTATTGCCGCTATTGACCGCTGGCGATCTGATTGTTGATCTGGGGAATAGTCATTTTCAGGATACCGAACGTCGTGCTGCCAAAATAAAAGCTGCCGGTTTCCGCTATATCGGCTGTGGCGTCTCCGGTGGAGCTGAAGGCGCCCGGCATGGCCCTGCGATGATGCCCGGCGGCGACTTAAGCAGTTGGCAACAGGTAAAAGAAGTATTCGAAGCGACAGCCGCTGTCTACGAAGGTGAGCCATGTGCTAACTGGACAGGAAATGGTGGTGCCGGGCATTTCGTCAAGATGACTCATAACGGCATTGAATATGCTGATATGCAATTAATCGCCGAAGCCTATCAACTTATGCGTTTTACGCTGGGTATGGATGTTGCCAGTATTGCTACGCAGTTTGAACGTTGGAATCAGGGGCCATTACAAAGCTACTTGCTGGAAATTTCTGTCGATATTTTGCGTGCTGAGGAAAAGAATGGCGATGCAGTGATTGATCATATTCTTGATCGGGCTGGCCAGAAAGGAACAGGGAGTTGGTCTACCCATGCTGCTCTGGATTATGGCGTGCCGACAACCCTGATAACAGCTGCGGTGATGGCAAGGGTGGTATCATCTTTTAAAGCAGAACGAGAGGCATTGGCCGCACAAACATCGGTGAAGGCAGTTGAGTCACCCTATTCCGACACTCAGATTCTGGCGGATATTGAACAAGCACTCTATGGCGCAAAAATAATGGCGTATGCGCAGGGCTATCAGTTAATGAAAGCAGCCAGCACTGAAAATGATTGGGGTTTGGATTTAGCCGCCATTACCCGAAGCTGGCGGGCCGGTTGTATTATCCGCGGGAATTTGCTGAATAAATTATTGCCGGTGTTAGCAAACGAACCCGAATCAGAAAAGGGACTGCTTGGCAGTCACCTCATTGCCACACTATCTACTACAGAGCAGGAAACCGCATTGCGCCGCGTTGTATTGCATGGCCTGAGTCAGGCTACCTCCCTGCCCTGTCTGTCTGCTGCATTGAGCTATCTGGATTCAATCCGCACGGCAACCCTGTCTGCGAATATGATACAGGCACAACGGGATTATTTTGGTTCCCATGGTTTTCAGCGCATTGGTGAAGAAAACGAAGGGCTGCAGCACTTTAATTGGTAGAGGGAGGTGTATGCACACCTGTTAGTCTATAACCCCGGTTACCGCCAAATAACGCATGTCCGGCCCTTCAAACCCCGGCCCATACATACGTAAAAACACTACTAATAACTTATTGCTTACATACACATCAGCAATTTCATACCGGTCCGGACAATGACGACTATTGGGCAGTCTGTTGTCGTCCTGCAAAATCTGTATGGTATTTGCTTGGCGGTTTTTCAGGCTCAGCGTGAAAATTTTTCGGGACGGAGGGGCATATACATCACAATTCTCCCGGCGGGCATTTTTTTGCT
>JBMZDK010000092.1:0-13877 GCA_049614265.1 Thiolinea sp. | reverse complement strand
ACTATTCCGGTGAGCGATGGCTCGATGGCAGAGAATATTCCAATGCCATTTCCCGGTGCGATGCACATGGTGGATGACCCGGTGCTGACTAAGGTAATGATAGATCGTTTTGAAATCCTCAATACAGATGAAGGCGATAAACCGATCTTGTTGGAAGCGGATGCCTGGATCGGTAAAGACCTGCATAAGGTTTGGTTGAAAACGGAAATTGAGCGGGTGGGGAGCGAGCTTGAGGAAGCAGAGGCACAGTTGCTGTATAGCCGTGCGATTTCCGCTTACTGGGATATACAGGCCGGGTTCCGTAAGGACTTTAAGCCAGAAGAGCGGGAATGGGCGGCGCTCAGCCTGAAAGGTTTAGCCCCTTATTACTTTGATGTCGATGCGTCCCTGTTTTTTGGGAAGGGCGGGCGCACAGCGGCGCGGTTTTCGGGTGAGTATGAATTAATGCTCTCTCAGAAAACTGCGCTCATCCCTGAGGTGGAATTCAATTTCTATGGTCAATCTGATCCGGCGATGGGGGTGGGTTCCGGTTTATCTGATGCCAATATCAGCCTGCGTATTCAACACGAATTCAAACGTGAATTCGCGCCCTACATTGGCGTGAGCTGGAACAAGCTGTTTGGTGGCACGGCGGATATGGCGCGTGCGGAAGGTGAAGATACCAGTGATGTACAGGTCATGGTCGGCTTCCATGCCTGGTTCTGAGTTAATAACGATTAAGGAAATGAAACAATGAAAACAGTCAATAAATTGATATTCGCACTGAGTGTGGCGGCTATTTTGGGTGGCTGCTCCGCAACTGCATCGAAACATGATGATGGTCATGCCGGGCATGCGATGAAAAAAACGGATAGCCATAGTGGACACGGTGACCATGGTGGTGGGCATGGTGAGAGTGCTGTTGGTAAGCCAGCCAAAGGCATGGCTGTAACCAAAACTTATCAGGTCAGCATGCTGGATTCGATGAAGTTTGTGTTTAATCAAAAGCCCGATCTGAGTCCCGGTGATGTCGTGAAGTTTGTGGTGACCAACAACGGCAAAATTTCGCACGAGTTTTCTGTTGGCAATGCCGCTGAACAGGCTAAACACAATGCAATGATGAAACAAATGCCGGACATGGAACATGAAGATGGCAATACCGTGAGTGTTAAACCCGGCCAAAGCAAAGAGTTGGTGTGGCAGTTCAGTGGGCATGACGAAGTGGTCTTTGCCTGTAATGTCCCCGGCCACTATGAAGCGGGTATGTTCCACAAAGCAGCATTGCACTAACACCCGCACTCAACCGCTGGGTGCTGCCCTCTGCTGCGCCCGGCACGCTTTATCTACTAAAGGAAAATAATGATGAAATTGATGAAAACGTTTTGCAGTGTTATTGCGCTGGCTGGTCTGTTGAGTGTTGCCTCCCTACAGGCGAGTGAAGATTCACATAATATGGAAGGCCATGACATGGAAGGCATGAAGCATGGCGAACACATGATGGGTGAAAGCAAAGTGGGCAAGTCCGGTAAGGGTATGACGCCGACTAAGACCATCACAGTTACTCTGTTAGACACGATGCGTTTTGAGTTTGATCAGACCCCCGCTTTAAAAGACGGTGACGTGGTGAAATTTGTCGTGATGAACAAAGGAAAAATTCCCCATGAGTTTTCCATTGGCACCCCACAAGAGCAGGAGCACCACCGTGAAATGATGAAAGACATGGCCGGTATGGATCATGGTGACAGTGATAATACGGTGACGGTACAACCAGGCCAGACTACGCCGTTATTCTGGCAGTTTGCTGGTAAGGAACAAGTGTTGTTTGCCTGTAATGTTCCAGGCCATTTCGAGGCAGGTATGAAACATGTCGCTCATCTGCAATAAATAATTCATCTTGGCGGGTGGTGTTAGCAGTCCTTACTAGAAGCTAACATCATCTGCTTTTTGAGCGAGTCTTATTTTGATGATAGGTAGCATGGCAGGAGTTTTCAGAAGACAAGGCTCGGTTATCGTTAAGGGCTGAGCGAAAAAACTCTGATAAGCTTTGCATGCAAGCTTAGACACATGATTGTATTCAATTAACAATATTTAAAATCTATACAAATGAATGATTACTTTGCATTACATGATTTAAGTCATGAGTTTTCTAAGTTATTACTAAGCGGTGACAACTTGTGGCTTCATATTGTGTTTCACGTGATACTCATCGCGACACCTATATCATTTTTACTCTGTGTAATAGTCGTCTTATTCAGGATGCTGTATAGATTTCTTAAAAAACCAGTGGGTAGGCGTGATTCGATGAAAAATAATAACTGCCATGAAATTCCTATCGGTATAATTTCGTTTATAGCAAGGTTCTCGTTAAAAAGGCAGGTGTATTTATGCCTTGGCTCGCTCACCATATTACCAATAACGTATGCAAGTCTTGAACTACCAAAGAGGATAATTAACGAAGCTATTGATGCAGAGAATTTTTCTAAAAAATCTATCTCTTTATCCATCGATCAGTCTGATTATCTTCTGTGGCTTTGTGCGTTGTTCTTGCTGGTGATTATTGCAAGCTCTATTGTTAAGTATTTTGTCAATTTTTACAGGGGCTTTGTTGCTGAGTCGCTCATTAAGGCATTAAGGGAAGGCATTTACCAGAAGTACAAAAAGAAAAATAACCCTGACCATTCGATTATTCCAATACTTGTACAGGAAGTCGAGCCTATTGGAGGGTTCTCAGGGGATAGCTTCTCTTTGCCTATCTTACAAGGTGGTACAGCAATAACTATTATATCATTCATGATGGTACAAAATATTGCTCTTGGCATTGCTGCCATTACTCTGCTACCTGTCCAGATGCTGATTGTTCCTTATTTCCAAAGAAAAATTAATGGTCATGTTCGCGGTAGAGTGCTCATCGCCCGAAATCTATCAGAATCAGTCGATAAGGGGGGGGCTGTTAATGAAAAGGAAATAAACCATCATTTTGATAATTTACACGATTTGAGAATAAAAATTTTCAAAAATAAGTTTATGATGAAGTCAATCAACAACCTGCTAATGAATCTAACACCTTTTTTCTTCTATTCTATTGGTGGGTTTTTGGTTATTAAAAACGAGCTATCATTAGGCGCACTTATTGCTTCGCTCGCTTCCTACAAAGATATGGCATCTTCTATTCGTGAAATATTCTCTTATTATCAAAGATTGCAGGATGTGAAGGTTAGGTACGGTGAGGTGCATAAATATATCAACATCGACCTTGCTGCATAAAAGGGTGAATACATGTCATTATTTTTAATTAATGGATTCTGATAATGCTAACAGTGAATGAGCTTGCAAAACGGACAGAGACTAGTGCCCATACAGTGCGGTATTACATACGATCAGGGCTACTGACGCCCAGTAAAACACAGGCCAACAGCTATCGTTTGTTTGCTGTAGAAGATGTTAATCGCCTTAAATTCATCCGTACCGCTAAGTTACTGGGTTTTACACTGAATGATATACAACAAATTCTTGGCCATTCAGAAACCGGGGCATCGCCTTGCTCTGAGGTACGAGTGTTAATCCAGCAGCGTATGCAGGAGGTGGAAGAAAAAATCCGTGATATGCAGGTTATGCAAGAGCGGATGGCTACTGCACTGGAGCGCTGGCAGGCTATGCCAGATCAAAAACCAGATGGCAACAGTATTTGCCATCTTATCGAATCAATGAGCGATATTTAATTTAATCCAAAGGGTTATTATGAAAATAGTAAAATTACTTTCTCTTATCACATTACTTGTTTTTTCCGCTCAGGCATGGAGCCATAGCAAGCTGGTTTCATCAGAGCCTGTTGACCAGGCTAAATTGTTAGAAGCACCTAAACAAATCACACTCGCATTCAACCGTAAGGTACGGCTGATCAAGCTGGAATTGCTCAATGGTGCTGATGAAGCAGTTGATATTGGTTTTAAACCCGTTTTAGAAAAGAAAAAGACATTCGCTGTGGCATTACCGGAACTTGATATTGAAACTTATCAGGTGAAATGGATCGCGATGAGTGGTGATTCGCATAAAATGAAAGGGGCGTTTACGTTTACCTTAGCGACAGCAACAGATATGCAGGAAAATAGCGGAGCTATGGATAAAGCAAGTGATGCGAAGCCTGCAACTGCTCACGCCAAAGCTCTCGATCAGGCAGACCCGATGAGTGTGGCAAATGCTTTTGCTGCTGCGTTAAGCCGTGCCGATACGGAGTTACTTAAAACTATCGCAGCACCTGAAATCATTATCTTTGAAGGAGGAGTTGTTGAAAATTCATTTGCGGAATACGCAGCGGGCCATATGGAGTCTGATATTGCCTTTATGGCAAAGGTTGAGCGTACGGTAAAGTCTCAACAGGTCGTAGAAGATAGCAAGTTAGCCACGGTTATAACGCACTCGGAGCTACGCAATAAGGCGACGACAGACAGCATGCGTAGCATGTTAGAAACAATGCTATTAAAACGCGGGGAAGCCGGGTGGAAAATTATTCATATCCATTGGTCAGCACAATAAGTTTAAATCGATAATGATAAAAGCTGCTAAGCAATTAAGGACGCCACGATGAGTGAAACACTGATTCCGCTGCTGGATTTAACCACCAAACTACTCATGTATCTTGGTATGGCAGCCTTTTTGGGCGGACTTTTTATCAGTATTCTGTGCAAAGAGCAGCCCGCCTTATTCCGCTTCATCAAACGTTATATGTTAGTGGGCACCTTACTTGCTCTATCCGCAGTAGGTGCCAATTTCTACGCGCAAGTGGGCAGTTTTGCCGAAAGTGGATGGGAAGGTATGTTTGATGCCATGTACGTCAATATGCTCTGGGATTCGTCGGTTGGAGAGAGCCTTATTCTCAGGTTTACTGTGCTGTGCATCATCTTACTGTTGCTGTTGCTAAGTCGCCATAAGCTTACTTTGTCATTAGTTATGATTGGGCTAAGCGTGCTGCTGGCTGCTTCTTTTAGCCTGATTGGTCATACCGCTGAGTTGAGCTTAATCCTACGAGCCTTGTTAGGCATTCATGTGCTGATTGCGCTGCTATGGATAGGGTCACTACTGCCGTTGTGGCAGGCTTGCCGGGGGAGTCTTGCTATTCCGTCTTTGCAACGGCTAATGCACCAGTTTGGTTTAATGGCGATGGGCCTGGTGTCAGTGTTGCTGGTATGTGGTGTTATTCTTGCCTATCAACTGCTGGGTAGTATCAATGAGCTAATCAGCACGCCTTATGGTTTGATGTTATTGGCAAAGGTTGTGCTGGTGGGGGGAATTCTGGGCTTTGCGGCCTGGCATAAATGGCGCTTAGTTCCACAGCTAACAGATCAGCCTGCAGCCAGTCGCCTGCAACGCTCGATATTATTGGAGAGCATACTTGGGCTGGCTATTTTGATAGTGACGGTACTGCTTACCACTGTCGTTGGGCCAGCATCAATGTCTGAGTGAAAAACTATAAGGAAGAAAAATGCTAACACGCCGAATGTTTTTAACCCTGCCAGCTGCTCTATCGTTGACCGGGCTACCGCTGGCTGTTTGCGCTAGTAGTAATGAGCTTCCGAGATTACAGGCTCTATCAGGGAAAGCCCGTCTTGCACCAGATGATTATGCGTTAACGGATGTTTGGACGTATGGCGGTACTGTGCCTGGAACGTCATTACGTGTACGGCAGGGCGAACGTCTGCAACGGGTGTTTGAGAACAAGCTCAGTGAAGGTTCCGCAGTACATTGGCATGGTATCCGTATCGATAACAAAATGGATGGTGTGCCTGGGTTGACTCAAAAACTGGTAGAACCGAATGCGCAGTTTATTTACGACTTTGTTGTGCCTGATGCCGGAACCTATTGGTATCACTCTCACCATCGCAGTTGGGAACAGATGGCGCGGGGCTTGTACGGCTCACTGATTGTTGAGGAAATTAACCCGCCTGATGTGGATCGGGATGAAGCACTGCTGATTGATGACTGGCGACTGGGAGATGATGCACAGATTACCCCTGACTTTGGCCAGATGATGCAAATGTCGCATGCCGGGCGAACCGGTAACTGGCTGACAGTCAATGGTATCGGCATGGATAAGTCTGAACTGGAAGTTGAGCAATACGAACGGTTACGGCTAAGACTGGTGAATGTCGCCAATGCATCAGTGTTTACGCTGCGTATGCAGGGCGCACAGGGCAAAGTCGTGGCTCTTGATGGTCAACCACTGGAACAGCCAGAGGATATGGCGTTATTAACACTGTCTCCAGCACAACGTGTCGATGTCATTATTGATATTACCGCTGCTGAAGGGGATGAAGCAGGTATCGTTTTACTTTCCCGCCAACAGAAAATCCCTTTAACTACTTTTAAGGTGATGGGGCAAAAACGAAGCAAGCGGATGCCAGAGCCTGAGGTTTTACCTGCTAACCCTTTAACACCACTGACCAATATAAAAGAGAGTTCTGTGACCGAACTTCGTATGGAAGGTGGCGCGATGGGGTCAATGCGTAGTGCAACCTATAAAGGTAAAGAAATGGGTGTCCGTGAGCTGGTAAAACAAGGAATGGTCTGGGCTTTCAATGGTGTGGCAGGAATGACAGCCAAGCCTTTACTAACCGCAAAGCGTGGTGAAACAGTACGAATTAAAATGGTGAACGATACCGGGTGGCCACATGGTATGCATTTGCATGGCCATCATTTCCGGGAAGTCATTGACGCTGATAAGTTTGGGCCATGGCGTGACACTTTATTGATACAGCGTGACCAGAGTAGGGAAATTGCCTTTGTGGCTGATAATCCTGGTGATTGGTTGTTTCATTGCCACATGCTGGAGCATCAGGCAGCGGGTATGAAAACCTGGTTAAACGTGATTTAGGGAAAATAACAATGATAAATATAACGACCGATAAATTCATTCATGTTATTTCTACTTTTCTCCATGGGTTAAAAAAGTTGGGTGCTGTCCCTAAGCTGTTACTGATTACTCATATCATGCTGTGGGCTAATGGTGTGCATGCTGCTGTCTGGATGGCCGAAAACCATTGGGATAAACAATGGGAGCACCGTTATCAGCATTGGGTAAAAACACAGTGGACTGATGATATTTTCATGAATCCGGCAAAGCCGGTCTACCACCAGTACGAAACCGATTGTTCAGATGCCTCGTATGCTATGCGATTGATTTTTGCCTATGAGCATAAATTACCATTTGTAGTCAACAATCCGGCCCGGCGCGGTAAGTTAATCAGTAACCGCAAATCAAGCTGGGATTATTTACCCGAAGGTCAACGGGTGCGGAAATTTCTCGATTACATGGCTGATATGACTAGCACCAAATCATTGGGTGATGATACTTATCCGGTTGCCTTAAATGATATTAAACCCGGCGATATTTATGTAGCACCGGGTGTTCATTCGTACCAGATTGTCAATGTTACGGAAACAGGGATTGCGGAAGTCATGGCCTCCACTACACCCAAAAAGGCGCGCTTCCTGTTACGAACACCCTCCTTTCCCTTTTATGTGCCGGAAGATAAAAAGATGCGTGATGGCTACCGGCGTTTTAAGACACCTGACAATATCCGTAAATCAGCAAAACGCCAGCCTGGATATAGTGAGGAGCAGTTTCATTTGGCGCGTGATCTCAAGTTTGATTATGTGAAATTCACCGATGTCATCTCCAGAAAACTGGGGAAACGCCCGGAACGTGCCGACGAAAAAACTACCCGCTTATTGTTGGCCTTATGTATGTACGCCAATGACCGCAGCGTTTATGTGTATGACGCTCTTTGGCATTTGCAGGAAATCCGCAAAGAGGGTCGGCAATGTATGTCACGCCGGGAATATGATGATTACTCGACACCCAGCAGGGATAAACGTTTGGGCTTGTTTTTCAGCTCGGTGCGGCGGCATCTGGATCGGGTCGGTCGTTTTGATCCTCGTTCCCGGCCAGCACGCTGGGCAAAAGCTGTCTTCGCCATTGATGAACCTCCGGCAGGCGAATTAAAACTGCTCAACAGTTTTTGCATGGTGCAACTAACGCTGGGTGAAGAGCTTTATATGTCATTGCGGGAACTACGCAAAAATATGGAGGGCGGGCATTTGGTGTCTGATCCACATGCACCTTTGCAATACCGCTGGGGAGTGACTAGGACGCCTTATCAGGGTGAATGTAAAACTTATTGAGTGTGGCAATGGTGGTATTGGGTAGACAAAATAATAAAGGTGAAACAATGCAGAGACATCTGATTACAACAATACTGTGTGCTATGGCATTTGGCTTTAGCTCGGGTGTTTTGTGGGCTGAGACAGGTATAGATACTGTAAAAACGACGCTAAAACCCGATGATCTGAACTTTGTACAAAATGGCAGAGGGATTTATGAAGCTCAATGTGCTGTGTGTCATGGTGTTGAGCTACAGGGGCAAGCAGACTGGGAAACTCCCGACACTACAGGCAGGCTCCCGGCTCCACCGCATGATCAAACCGGCCATACCTGGCATCACAGCGATGATCTGTTGTTTGAGATTACTAAATATGGCCCGGCAGCGGCAGCTGAAATGCCAAAGTATCAATCTAATATGCCTGTCTATGAAAATATACTGAGCGATGACGATATTGTTGCTGTCCTGTCATACATCAAAAATAGCTGGCCCAGGCAGGAGCGGGAATGGCAAGACGCTCTGAACGGTGATCAGAGCCAGAAAACTGGCATAGGCGGTATGGGTAAAGGCCTGCTGGCACAGTTAACTGCTAAACCGCAGGCTAAACACTCTGCAAGCGCTGATGGGGGTAGTGCTGAGAAAACACCAGCTGAAGAAACAGGCCCGATAGATATTGCCAACCATTTCGCTGCGGCGCTGAGCAATGGCGATACAGAGAAGCTTAAAATACTCGTAGCGGATGAGGCTAGTATTTTTGAGGAAGGAAGCGCACAGCAGTCCTTTGTCGAATATCAGCGTAGCCACTTGGCGGCAGATATTGAGTTTATGGCTGACGTTGAGCGCACTGTAAAAGATCAGCAAATCATCAAACAACCGGAACTTGTCGTAGTGCTGACACAAAGCGAACTTAAAGGCAAAGCAGGTTCAAAGATTCATATGGGGGTGGTCGAAACCTTGGTTTTGCAAAAGACAAAGGCCAGTTGGAAGATCACTCATATCCACTGGTCATCAAAGATTCTATAACCTAACTGATAGGAGTTTTAGATATGAGCAGGAAATTAGGCGGATTCATTATCGTTGGCACAATGTTGTTGGGCGGCGGATTCTTTCTTCTATCACAACAGAGTAATGTACAGGCAGAAGAGCAAGCTAGTATCACCGCTGATCCGGCTTTACCCGTAGTAACCGTTTACAAAAGTGCGACTTGTGGCTGTTGCAAGTCATGGGTGAGCCATCTGGAAAAGAATGGCTTCCGGGTAGAAGCCAAAGATGTTGGCAATATGCTGGAATACAAGAAACGGGCAAAACTTGGAGCTGGTATGGGTTCTTGCCACACTGCTTTTGTCGATGGCTATGCCGTTGAAGGTCATGTTCCGGCCAAAGATTTAAAACGCCTGTTATTAGAAAGGCCGGATATTTCTGGCATAACTGTTCCGCGTATGCCGATGGGTTCTCCGGGCATGGAAGTCGAAGGCCAGCCAGCTGATGCGTTTCAGGTCATCAGCTACAAAGAGGGTGAGGAAGTTGGGATCTTTACTGATTACCCTGCAGGATCAGTATTCAAATGATAAAACTACAGCATAGCGCCGTACTGTTACTGTTACTGTGCCTGCTGGTGCTCAGTGGTTGTTTCAAAGAAGAGCGCTGGTACACCGATAGTCAGGTTACGGCGGGAAAACCACTCTTTGAAGCTAATTGCATGGCCTGTCATGGTGTCAAAGCAGCTGGGCTTGGTGATGGTTGGGAAGAAAAACTTCCAGGTTTTCCATCAGAACCACCGGCACTGGATGGCTCTGCTCATGCCTGGCACCATGCAATGAAAGCGCTGCTATATACCATCGACAAGGGCGGTGCTCCACTTGGGGGTAAAATGCCAGCCTTTGGTGATACTCTGAGTAAGGATGAAAAACTGGCGATCATTGCTTATTTCCAGAACTTTTGGAATGATGAAACCTATGGTATCTGGAAACAGGTGGACGAGCAGAAGCAATAGCTTATTTCTGTGGGTTTAATCAGTTTTTGATGTGGGCAATAAATGTTTTCCAGACTCCGACAGGTTCCCATATTTGTTTTAGGGCCTGTTTTGCAGTCGATTTATTCTCACCCAGAACATCGCAGCGGTAGCGATAGATAAAGGCAGATACGCGCATATTCGCAGCACAGTGTACCCATGTTTTCTGTGCTGATGCTGCTTGCATACTGCTTACAAAATCAGTGAAATTCTGCTCAGTAGGTTTAGAAAAATCTACTGGAATATGCATGTACTTAATGCTCAATTCATCAAGTAGCGCTGTTTCAGTGGTTAATGAGTTTTCCAGCACGCTGACAGGAGCCAGATTAATCACGGTTTTGTAACCGGCAGCATGGATTAAGCGAAACTACGCCTCGGTGGGTTGGCCTGATGTCGCCAGCTGGTCATTGATCTTGAGGTAGTTGTAAGTATCCTCGATACCACTGCCACTGAGTTTTAGTGGCGTGTGTCTTTCCAGAACACTGGTGATGAAGCCCAATACTGTTTTTAAGGTATTGAGCATGACTAATGGTGCATTCCATGATCTTGCCCGGTTGCCATCATGTAGTGGTGTGTCTGGTGGTGCGAACCAGTTGCCATAAGTCCAAAGAACCCAAGCCCTTTAATTCTGGCGATAGTGCCCTCATTCTTACCGGTGATGATCAAAGCGATACCGTTCTCAATAGCCTCGGTGGTCGCAGTGAATTCTGGCATCTTATTTAGCTCACCCGCATGCGCTGGCACCATGCTTTGAATAGCGTTAAGCACTTGATCCGAGCCAGTGACGTTGAAACGCATCCCAGCGGTTATAGCTTGTTCATTAACCACAGCCCCGGTGACCAAGCGATCCATATCTAATAGGTGATCGCGCAAGGCATTAATATTTACCGTTGACCAATCAGTATCAGGGTTAGCCTGCAGTATCCCAACAACTTCAGCGATAGCAGCAAAGCCGCCATGCCCCGCTTCTTTGGGAGAAACCGTGTTTTTCATTTGTGCCATATGCTGGCTGTGATTCATACCTTTGTGTTGATCATGGCTATTAGTTTCGCTGGCAATGACTACCGAGGAAACGGCAAATAACAATGTAATACTGAACAGAGCTGTTTTCATTAGATTTTCCCGATAAGTTTCATATCTGATGACCATAGCTTATTCTGTGTTATGTATTAAGCAATATGATTTCAATCATATCAGATAAGATTTATGAAGCATTTACCAAAACCCTTTGATCAATTACCAGATTATGCAGTGGATCTGGAGGTGTTTAAGGAGCCTGGTCGCTTGTTCCTACAAGGTGCTGAAGCTAGGTGCCTTTATTATCTGGAACAGGGAGAGGCGACACTAATACGTCATACTGCAGCAGGTGATGAGGTCAGTATTCATGTAGCTTACAGTGGCGAGACCTTTGCGGAAGCCGCGTTATTCTCCGATCAATATCATTGTGACGCAATGATCCGGCAACCCTCCCGTCTCTGGGCAATCAATAATGCTGACGTTTTAACGTTATCCCGGAAAAACGCTGAATTTTCCCTCGCGTTGTCTGCTCGTTTTGCCGGGCAGGTGCAGGGCTTACGCCGTCAGAAGGAATTGCTGGCTATCCGTTCTGCAACGGAACGGGTGTATGTTGCCCTGAGTGAAGGCTTATTGCATTCAAATATTAAACAGTTTGCCAGCAGCATTGGCTTGACACATGAGGCAGTGTACCGGGCATTGGCGAAACTGGTTAAGGCAGGGCGAGTAATTAAGTATGGGCGAGGTAAATACCAAAGTGTGCAAAAAAACGCCTTGACCTGATAGTGACTCTTAAGATGTAAGCTGACGATATATTATCAAATAACGAGTATTTAATTATCAATTCAGTGGGGTAACAGTCGGATTAATTTCATCTGCCTATAACCGTTTATCAAACGAAAGCGAGGGATGAATATGCACTATTATGATCGATATAGGGTGAGAGAGAAACGTTATTCTCGCCGGGATTTTCTAAAGACAACCGCTATTGGTGCGGCAGTTCTGAGTGTGCCTTTATGGAACTCTCCTCTAATGGCTAAACGCAACGATGCGTTTTCCAGGTTTTACGCCTTGCCGCCACTTGATGTGGGCACCAAGAAGGGGAATCAAACCAGTTTTACCCTAAACCTGCATCGGGATAAACACTCCTTCTTTTCGGGTTTACAAACCCCAACCTTCGGGGTTAATCAGCAGCAATACTCTGGCCCGATTATTCGCGCCCGCAAGGGTGATGTACTGACTTTCAGGGTCAATAATCAGATCGGTGAAAATACCGCATTACACTGGCACGGTCTGCGCCTTCCGGCAGCGATGGATGGCGGGCCACACCAAGTCATACGCCCCGGAGAAACCTGGGTTTCGCGGTTTAAGATACGTCAGGCGGCTTCAACCTGCTGGTATCACTCCCACCAGCACAAATACACTGGCCTTCAGGTCTACCAGGGACTGGCCGGGATGTTTATTATCGATGATGATGCCAGCGATGCATTAAATATTCCCCGGCGTTACGGTGTAGATGATCTCCCGGTCATTATTCAGGATCGGGATTTCAATCAGGATGGTTCGTTTCGTTATGTCAGCACAATGCCGGAGAAGATGCACGGTAAACATGGCGCATACGTAATGGTTAATGGCGTTATCACACCAACGCTACAGGCACAGAGCACGTTACTACGTCTGCGGGTAATGAATGGCTCCAACGCCCGTATTTACCATCTGACCTTTCATGATAAACGCCCCTTTCAGGTGATCGCCAGTGATGGTGGTTTTCTGGATAGAGCTGCCACTGTGCACCAACAACGGTTGTCACCAGGTGAGCGGGTGGAATTGATAGTTGATGTATCTGATCGACGTGAAGTCATTTTGAAGTCCCTTCGGAGGGAAGGAGGCGGAATGGGGATGATGGGCGGAATGTTTAATGATGAATTAGACATCATGAAAATAGATGCCAGGCAGGCGAAAAAGTCGCCTCATCCATTGCCTCAAGCTTTGATAACACCGGAACGTCTTGCTCCATCCGCAGCGAAGGTTCAACGCTCGATGGAGATGTCAATGAGTATGCACGGCATGGGTATGATAAGAAGGATGCTGGGCATCGGCGATACGTTCACAATCAATGGGCGTTCACTGGATATGAAACGCATTGATTTTTCGGTTAAACGTGATGTACCTGAAATTTGGGAGGTCAGTAATGACTCGCCGATGCGTCATCCTTTCCATGTTCATAATGTGCAGTTTCAGATTTTAAGTCGAAATAATGGGGCTGTTGAAGCACATGAAACCGGGTTGAAAGATACTGTATTGATTAACCCCGGAGAAAAAGTGCGAATTTTATTGGTATTCCGTGACTATGCGGATGCCAAATTGCCGTACATGTATCACTGCCATAATCTTGAACATGAAGATCAGGGGATGATGGGACAGTTTACAGTGGTCTAAATAAAACACCTACGAAAGGATATATTGAAATATACAAACCGTTTAAGAAATTGGCTTTTTGGTTAGCACAAGGAAAAGGAGATGCACCATGAAAATAGATTCAAGACACCTCGCAATTGCCGTTGCCATCAGTTTGGCAATAATGTGGGTTATTTGTAGCCTGTTTGTTGCATTGATACCTGAAGCAGTTATGTCACTAACAGGGGTTATGATTCATGCTGAACTATCAGCCTTTACATGGTCATTAACGTGGGCCAATTTCTTTATAGGCTTAGTTG
>JBMZDK010000091.1:0-13912 GCA_049614265.1 Thiolinea sp. | reverse complement strand
AAGTCTTCCAGTAACTCGCTGTCTTCAACATCACTCTCCAGTAAGCGGCGCAGTGATGACACAACACGTTCCAGAGATTTGTCATATTTACCACCTTCTTTATAACGCCAATGAGCTGCTACTCCCAGCTCAGCGAAGTGGTGCATATGTTCGGTGCGGATCTGAATTTCGACATGACGACCGCGTGGACCAATGACAACTGTATGAATGGACTGGTAGCCATTTGGTTTACGATTGGCAATATAATCATCCCATTCTTCCGGTATGTGTGGCCAGCGTTCGTGAACCATGCCAAGCACTTTGTAGCAGGTCTCGATATCATCCACAATGATACGGATGGCACGTAAATCATACAGTTGGGCGATGCCAATGCCCTTGCGCTTCATTTTTTTCCAGATGCTGTAGATGTGCTTCGGGCGACCATAGATTTCGCCGTCTATTTCAGCTTCCTGCATCATGTTTTTGATCAGGCCGGTAAAATTCTCAATGTACTCTTCTCTTTCCAGTCGTGTGTTTTGCAATGATCTGGCGATGCTTTTATATTTTTCCGGTTCTATAAAACGAAAAGCCAGATCCTCCATCTCCCACTTAATGTGGCTAATACCTAAGCGGTTTGTGATCGGCGCATAGATATCCATTGTTTGATGTGCGGCACATAGGTGCTTGTCGGTTATTTCAGAGCCGGACAATAGACGAAGAAATTGCAGATGCCATGCTAGTTTGATTAATACTGCTCTGATGTCTTTTACCATCGCCAATAGCATGCGACGTATCTGTTCGGCCTGTTGCTTTTCGGTTAGCGTCGAGGCATTGACCTGTGTCGATTCCCGAAAATGATGCAATGTGCGCATGTTTTCGCAAAGCGTTGCGACAGCCTGGCCATATTCAGCAGTAATATCTTCAATTTCTGTGGTCTCAAGAAAGCTGGGGTCAGATAACAAGGTTGCCATCAATGTTGTCTGGTCAACATCAATATTACGCAGAGTTTCTGCGACATCGAGGCTATTAGGATAAAAGCTGCCGGTATCATGTTGCACAGGGTCAAGTAAGACCCGGATAGTTTTTTCGAGCAGCGTGCGATCGGCGGTATTGTCTGAAACCCAAAGTCGTTCAATCCATGACTCGAGATCGCGTGATTCAGTATTTACCAACTGGCTATGTTGCATATCAGGCTGTTTGTCCTTGCGCTATTTATCAGAGATCACGCAGCCTTGTTGCGTTTCTCCGGAATCGTGGCAAGCGAGAACCCTGCTATTCGAATAAGAAAATAGCAGATCTCAAAATATCAATGCCCCAATAAGAGATTATAATGATTGTACGATTTTAACAATTTCGTCGAAATTTGTCATGATGGCATCGGGGTTGACACCTTCGCCCCACTCCCTTTGCGAAGGATTGAACCAGATAGTACGCAATCCGGCACGGTTTGCGCCAATAATATCTTTTTCTGGGTCATCACCAATGTAAACCATCTCGTGTGGTTTCACCTTTGCCATTTCCAGTGCCTGCTCAAAAATAAGTGGCTCTGGTTTGGCGACACCGGCTGCAGCAGAACTGTGCGCAAAGTCAAATAAATGACCCAGGCCCACTCTGTGGATTTCTGCGTTACCGTTGGTGATTACTCCAAGCTTGAATTGCCGGGATAACTGATTCAGTGCCTCCGCTACACCTGGGAAGAATTCTACCTGATTTCTGGCGTTTAGAAAATGTTCAAATGCAGGCTCTATCCAATCAGAGGGGAGCTTGAACTCATCGGCCAGAGCATGCATCCATAAAATGCGCAGTTGTCCGAGATCATGGTGCAGTTCTGGCCGATCACGCATATAAGCAGCTCTGGTGCCGACCAGCTCATTCAGTGAATATTGTTCAGTGATGATCGGGTGGCATTCACTTATCCAATGGTAGAGTTGTTGCTCAGCGTGATTAATGACAGTTTTGCAATCCCAGAAAGTATCGTCCAGATCAAATGCAACACAGCGGATAGACATATTGTATGACTCAAATGTGAATTTGGTTGTCTATAGTAGCACTCAATTTTCAATTCGGCAGGAAGAACCGTCATGAACAAAGATTTCTCAGTTTGTAGTTTGCGCGTTATTCAAACATTGCTTCTCATCTTCAGCATTATATTTTTAATGCCGGTGCAAAGCAGAGCTGAAACCCTGGTATTGATTCCTGGCTTTCAATCAAAGGGAATGGATTGGCGTTTGACGCAGGTTGCTACTGCTTTACAGAAGCGCGGATGGGTGGATGGCGGTAATTTCACTTTGACTCGTAAGGGAATGCTTAATCCGGTAAAACAACAAAAGCGACCTGCTAAGATTTTTTATACGGTTGATTTAATGACTGAGGCAAGGGTGGCAGATCAGGCACGTATGTTACAAGAGTATTTGCAAGAGATTTATTTACGCCGCAAAGAGCCTTTAGCTCTGACTGGACATTCCGCCGGTGGTGTTGTCGCAAGGCATTGGTTGGTGACTGCCAATAACGTTCCTGTGAACGCCTTGATTACCATTGCATCTCCCCACCTTGGTACACCATTAGCTGAGTTAAGCAGTGTCTTATCGAATAGCAGGGAGATTATTGAGTTGGCTGAAGTGCTGGGCTTTGGCCATTTGCCGAAAGCGCGGGGTTTGTTTCGTGACCTTAGTGAGGAGAAGTCAGGAAGTTATTTATTCTGGCTAAATCGTCAGACGCATCCCGATATTCGCTATGTGTCTGTTGTTCGTAGTAGTGAGCAGCCGGATAACAGTGATGTCGTGGTACCTGTTTCCAGTCAGGATATGAATAATGTTTTTGCTTTGCGTAACCGTTCTGAGCGCTGGGAAACTGAAAAAGGGCATTTTCTAGGGGCTGATGATGGTTACCTGCTGGACTGGGTGATGGGGCAGTTGAAGCTTTGAAAGGTTGATAATATGAATATTGGTTTTGGTGCGTTTTGCTGATTAATGGGGATGTGAAAATGATAAAAGCTGATGAAATTGCAGAGAAAAAACCAAACCCGCAGGGTAAAGGGCTGGTGCCGGTATTGGCAGCATTAAACGATGCTAACCAGCGGATTGTCGCACTACCAAAACATGTACAGCAGATATCGAATGAGTTGTTTACATCGATGTTTGTACTGGAAAGTTGTTTTGGTTTTAAACCGGTTGTTGGCCGGTCGTATTGGCTATACCGCAATGATGAACGCTTCTCTTTGTCATTGCTTGAGCCCGGCCAATGGAGTGCTGCAGTGTATGGCCAGTACATTGGTGCTTGTGAGTTGCACGATGATTTGACCTGGACCCTAACGCTGAGTGAGCAGGCGTTGCGGGATGAGGTTTTGATGGCTGAAATAGCACAGCGCCGCCAACAGTTCGAGCAAACATTGCAGTCAGCGGAAGCCGTTGACGACCTATTGCCGGTTTTTAAGGAAGAATTGCCTTTTTATCAGCGGGTTTTTGCATCAGCTTTAGCTGGTTCGCTGGGTGCATCAATGCAAGCTTCCGGAATCAATGGGTTGAGCTACGATGAAGCCATGGGGCTGCTGACGGTTAAACAGCCCTAAATTGCAGCGTGCCTTGGTTCTCAGGTAATTGTCGATATACAAGGGATTAGGTTTGTCATTGAATAGACCATGCAAGTCGTAAGCTGTAAAACCTTTATTGTCTGTTGTGAAGCTCCTTTCGGCGGTTACGGCTTTTTCTCGCTTTTAGTCGCTAGTGTTTTTAACTGATTTAGCAGATACTTTTGTGCATCTTTTACGGGTACATGATTTAACCACTCGATTGCATCTTCAGTTTGGTTGTTTTTCATTGAGGCTGCAGCCAGATGTGTGTAGATCCTTGAGGCATAGACGAATTCTTTGTCTGATAAACCGGCAACATGATTGATCAGGGTCTGTGCCATGAAATCAGCGCCATCCTGATTTCCATTGTCACGGTGTTTTTGTTCGATTTGTGTTAGTAGGTGGCCACGCTGTTCTAAACTTATTTCTTTACTATTAAGCAGTTTCAGACTGTGTTCCAGTGTGGTTTTAGCAGATTCCTTGTCACCGGCAAAGTCATAAATCTGGCTCAGAGTAGCATTTAACATAGCTTGCTGTGCTTTAGATTTGCCCTGTGTAGCCAGGTTTTTCATGCTTAGTAACAAGTCATCATGTAGCTTAGTGCTTTCAGCATCAGCTTCATATTTAGCTATATCTAATAACAACAGCGAGGCGGGGTAAGGATCCTCAATTCCTTCAACAAAGATGAGTGCGAGTTCGGGTTTCCCCAGGTTTAACAGGCGTTCCATCCGTAATTTATGTTGATCAAATTGCTCCTGATCCAGCTTGCTAAAGAAGTACTCGTTTTGTTCCGGGTCTTTGCTGAGAATAGATTTCAGTGTGGCTAATTCTGTTGGTGCAGTAATAACCTGCCCCTGTATTGATGTTTTCTTTATCGCAGCAGCTGCTTTAGCGCTCAATGGGTTGATCGTGGCTTGGTCTGTTGATAATGCAGCGAGCTGCTGAACATTGGCATTTGTTTTCTGGCTATTATCTTGTGAGGCGTTTCCTGGTGATGGTATGAGCGCAGGATTGTTTTTGTCTGCTGCAATGCTGGCAATTTGGGCGGTAGCTTGCTCAGATTCCATTCCTGCGTTTATCGGGTTAGTTTCGTCTTGGTTAGCTACTGACGAGTCTGAAGTTTTAGTAGTATCGTTGCCATCCGTTGTGATGGCTTCTCCCGTCGAGCCTTTAGAACCCCCGGTTCCGGTATTTTCTTCACTGGCAGTATTATCACCATTATTGATAACAATCGAGCCGTTCCCGGCCTGAATAGTGATCATTGGTTGTTTTTCGTCTTTACCTGAGTCCTGGACTTCAATGGTTTCAGATGCTGCGGTTTCTTCACTACTGTTGCGTAGTGTATCGGCAATAAAATATGAAGCGATTCCCATCGCACCGACAACCCCAATACCAACTAATACATTGGCGGTGCGATTTTTATCTTTAAGGCCCAGACGTTCACGGGCTTCTTTACGCAATTTTTCTTCTTCATCATGACGGGCGCGTTCTGTTGCTTCATGCATATTTTTATTTTGCGTTTGTTCCAGCTTACGCTTTTCAGCTTCGTAAACTTCCTGTTTGCGCTGATTTTTTTGTAGTTTTTCGCCAACGACGCCGCAGCGGTTACAAATATTCATCGCCTCAGCTGAGGCTTGCTTGGGCTGAGTATAATTGCAGGCAGGGCAGGTATATTTTTCGTTATCTTCTTCACTGGCTGGCTGCTCTTTCGAGACCAGTTGGAGTGTCGGGCGTAATTCGGTTTCAACGTTCAGTTGACGGAAGCTATCCTGGTAACGTTCGCCTTCTTCTCTGGAAATATTATCGAGAATAGCACTACTGCTTTGTTCAAAAAGCAGGGCTTCGGATAACTTGTACTCAAGATAGGGGTCGCCGACCTTATCAAGGATTATCAGCAGTTCCTGAACCAGGTTTTCGACGGTTTTGTCTGATGTGTGGTGCAGGATAACAAGGTCAAAACGTGCCTCTGCCATGATAGAAACCTTATTTTATTATTTTTCGTAAAGGCTCAGGCTAACTGCATTTAACAGGGTTGTAAAAAAAATGGGAATGAACGGAGGTTTGCTGGTCTTTTATTCATACCATTTTGCCCAGCCTTCTTCATAATACTCCAGTAGCGGGTGTGAGGTGATCTGATTGATCTTGACTTCAACAGCTGACATATCCGGCGGAAAGTGAAATAACTGGGGTAATATAGCTTCACTCAGGTACTTATGATTGTCTGATAGTTGGATATTGTTTGTAGTTGGTTTTTTGCGTGAGGCGAGAACAAATCCCCATTCGCCAAAGCTTGGAATATATGTATGGTAAGGCAGGGTATGCCAGGTTTCGTTATTTTCAGTTTGCGCCAGCGTTTTGCGGATGGACCAGAAAGCTTTTCGTGCATAGAGAGGTGAGGTTGCCTGAGTTGCGATAACACCCTGTTGTGACACGTTTTGCTTAAGTAATTTGTAAAAACTGCGGCTATAGAGCCGTGATAAGCTGGGGTTGTTCGGATCTGGTAAATCAAGAAGAACAACGTCAAACAGGTGTTCATTCTGTTCCAGAAATTTCCAGGCATCCTGATTATAAATCGTAACCTTTGGGTGTGTTAACGAGTTGTTGTTAAGCTGGGTGAGTAAACGATTGCCGGAAAATAGTTTGGTCACCGCAGGATCAAGGTCGACTAAGGTAATATCCTGAATATTTTTATGACGTAAAAGTTCGCGTATTGCCAGGCCATCACCACCGCCGAGTACTAATACCTTTTCAGGGTTGTGCATGAGTCCGAGTGCAGGGTGTACCAGTGCTTCGTGATAGCGGTATTCGTCATAGCTGTCAAACTGTAAAGCGCCGTTGATGTAGAAGCGAATTCGCTGATTACGCCGGGTTAAAACGATTTGCTGATAGCCTGTATTTTGTGAGTGAATGATCTCATCCTGATAAAGACGGGTTTCCATCAGACTGGTGAACTGGCTGGCGTATATTATGCCTGCAATGAGGATGGCCAGAGTGGCACAGCTGGCTAGTACTAAATGACTTAGTTGATTTAGTTGTGTACGAAAAACGTAAAGTGCTAACAGGCCAACTACTGCATTAAGCAAGCCAAAGACGAATCCGGTTTGTAGCAAACCGAGTTGTGGTATAAGTACGAGGGGGAACAGAAGGGCTGCAATCAGTGCACCTATATAATCTGCTGTGAACACATTTGACAGATTAACTTTTAGCGAAGCATGTTCTTTCAAAATGCGGATGATGAGGGGGATTTCTATACCCAACATACCACCGAGTAGCAGGACTAACAGGAATAACAGCGGGGTGTAGTTATCCAGAATGGTAAAGGCGAAATATAAAGCCGGTGCGGTTAATCCTCCAACCAGCGCTACCAATAATTGCAGACGAATGAAGTTGGCGGGCAGTTCTTCCTCAATAAAGCGGGAATACCACGAGCCAATGCCCATTGAACTCATAAATAAGCCAATCACCAGTGAAAACTGGTAAATCGAATCCCCAAGCAAATAGCTGGATAGGGTACCTGCCAGCAACTCATATACCAGCCCGCAAATGGCAATAACAAAGGTCGCGCACAGCAACGCAATGTGCTGGAGTTTTTTGGTATTTGTCACTGCTGCTGGTTGTTTAAGTAACGACTGCAGCGTAAATAAGGCCTAGTGATATGACAACCGCGCCCACAATGATGCCGAGTGCTACATTGTTCTCTTCGGTGATTTTCTTTTCGATTGAAAATGGTGTCAGACGTTCCATAATCCATAAGGACAACAGGAACATAATAAACCCAAGAGAACCATAAAAGATGGTGGAAAATATATGGTAAAGAGAGAGTTCGGTCATGAGTATTTGCCTAAGTTAATTCATTTGCCGGAGCGGTAACCACCGCCACCCACGTATCCTGCGCTGCCGGTGCGAACGCTCGGGTCATCTTCGTATTTGGTTTCTTCCAGCCCAACATTATTATAAGTCAGCACGGCAGCTCCAATTGTGAGTCCGGTGAACAGGAGCATCATCAGTCGGGTCATTCGTCATCGTCTCCCAGAACAGACTTCCAGCGCCGTGATTCAAACATTATGCGTGAAAAAAAGCCAGCAGCTGCTGCAAGAGCGGAGAGAATCAGCAGTATGGTAAAGTAATAGTTGCTCACGTAACCCTGTTTTAACTTTACCCTTAAAGCGGTATCAGGTGGTGTGGAGCCAGTTTCACCTTTACCACCTTCTGCCGTTTTGATGTGTAAGGAATAGTTACCTGCTTCAGGAACCTTAAAATGTGCGGTAGCTGCACGGCTTCCCTCTGACCAATAGCCTTCACTGTCACGACCTTCATAAAATGAGACGCTTTTACCAAAACTGAAAATGTCATTAGCGCCTTGCCGGACACTGATATCAAAGTAAGCCCAGGCGTTGCGGAGTTGTGTATCTACATTCAGTTCTAACAATCGGTTAGGTTGGGTTACTGTGAATTCATGGGTGTTTGCACCTTCCCGGATTGCTGATGCTGACAGTTGTTCATTGTAAATCTCGTTGCCACTGAAAAAGAAGCTGATGGTTAAAACCAGCACTATTGCCAAAATCACAAAAGGCCGGGCAGCTTTACCTAAAGCAGCAAGAAGCCCAGGGCGATAAGGTTGTGCGGGATGAATGTCAGTCGGTTTGTCCGGTGATGATTCAACGTTGAAGCTATCGTAGACTGCTTGAGGGTCTTCAATATATTCACCGAGGCCATATTCGATTTCATCGCCATTATGTTCAACAGCATAGAGATAGGGTGGTGCAATAGCTTCAATCATGTGCACACTGTCATTTTGTTTGGCTATCCAGGTGAGTTCACCGGCAACGTACACGATTTTGGCGCGGGAACGTTCAAAAAACTTGTACTTACGTTCTCCGGCAGAAAATTCATATTTGGGAGCGAGGTTCCAGATGTTGAGGTTGGGTATATCCCGTGTTTTACGAGAGAAAACCAAATGTCCGCGATAATAAGTGAGCCATGCATAACCGCGGGTGGGAGAGAACAGCATCAGGTCAACCCACTGGTAGGCTTCCATATCTTCCCAGGCGATCATGCCGATAATAGTAAATTCTATATCTTTGATTTTGCCCTGCATACCTAGCTTAAAAGGTGAAAGAGGGGGCTGTTGCTGGCTAAATTTATGCAGCACTTTAAAATGTTGGCGGGCATCGAGCACAGCTCCACAAAATTCACAATTAATACTGCGTATCTTGTGGCCACCACCGTGCAGGGTCAGCGGAGCTGCGCACTGTGTGCATTTGATGCTGCGTAGTTTTGGGTCGCTCATTGATCCACCCTGATCTCAAATGGGTCAACCCATTTCCCCCGGTACGCATAAATTTCTCTGGGGCCAAAATATTCGAGCGTCATGAGTTCTTTGTTTGGCCCGGATAGATGGACATAATCAAACTGTTCATCATGCTCGATGATTTCCGGTAGTTCCCCACGAAACCCTTCACACTGAGCATGTCCGCGTTCGGTAATTTTCCATTCTTTATCCAAAACCTGGATGCTGTGATCAATACGAAGTTGTTCAAACCGTGGAATACCTCCGCGTAATTCCTGAGGATATTCAAAAGCAAAATCCCCTTCATCCACGCTCATCCAGACACCTTGTCCGGTATTATCAATAACCCACCACTCATCCCAATAGCCGTAACCATAGCTATAGCGAATATAACCAACGGGTGTGTAGCTTGTATGACGATAGCTAAAGGGCTGCTTTAACTGAATTAGGCTGGGAAGCTGTGCCAGTACCGAACTTTTTCCGGCCAGTTTCGCACCATCGTCTTCCAAAAATAGGGTGGATTCGCATTGTTCGCATACAGTGAGTTTGGCGAAGCTGAAGGTTAGTGGTAGAGCGTTGCCGCATTGTGGGCAATTCAGGCTATCTGTATGCATGGCCACCTGTTGTTATAATGCTATGACTAATAGGGTTACTTTAGCAAATTTGTTGGACACTCACCATGTTCAGTAATAGAGCACTACAGGTCGTTACATTAAGTCGGTTATTTCTTGCTATTAATTAAATTTATTAATAGCATAGCGCCGGACACTAATAATAATTATAAATAAGGAGAATCCTATGTTGGATGCGCTAAAAAGGGGTTTGTCCGTACTTGTTGTGCTTTCGGTTATCTCTTGTGGTGGTGGTAGCGGCGATAATTATATCGTCGGGGTTGATACGACTACCGGTGGGAATTCGGACACTGACAGTGGCAATACGGATACGACAGATACAGACTCGACTGATGATACTGATACAACGGATACGGCTGTTGATAACCGGATTGCAGATTTAGAGGTGGCGGCCAGTTCCCGTCAGCTGGGTTCTAACGGAGCGGAGCCGGTTGTTATTTCTGCGGTAGTTAAAGATAAAAATAACAATACACTTAAAGACGTTGACGTTCAGTTTGCTGTTGATAACAACGGTACGATTGAACCGGATGAGGGTATTGCTGACAGTTCTGTCAAAACTGCGAAATTGACCCCGGGGCTGAATCGTCCCGAAAACCGTACGTTGCTGGTGACGGTCACAGCCGGTAATCAGGTGCGTACAGTTGAAATTGAAGTTACGGGCACCGTTGTGCAGTTAGATGGCCCTGAGCGGATTGTGATTAATACGCCAACACAGTTTGTTGCAAAGCTTAAAGATTCTACAGGGGCAGGGCTGCCTTACCAGTTGGTCGATTTGCAATCATCCGGTGGCAATATGATCGGTGCGACAAGCGATCTTGGATTCTACACTGATGATGATGGTGAAATTACCTTTACTGTTACTGCATCCGGTAGTGGCACAGATACCATAATGGCTGCTGCATTAGGTGCAAAGTATTCACATAATATAAGTGTGTCCGGGGATGAATTCACACTGGAGAGTGCAAACCAGGAAATTAATGTTGAGACAGATGAAGCGGTTAATCTGTTGTGGAAGCATGATGGTGTTGCGCAGGTGGGTAAGCAAATCAATCTTACTGCGACACGGGGTGCAGTGCCTAATAATGTGACGACTGATGCGGAGGGTAAAGCCAGTTTTTCACTAAACTCATCAACTGCTGGCGGTACGGTGGTGACTGCGGTAGATACTGAAACCGGGCTGACAACCAGTATGGTGCGTGAATTTGTAGCTATTGCGCCGAAGTACCTGAGTGTTCAGTCTGAACAGGGGAATATCGGGCCGGAAGAACAGACCACGGTATTTGCTCTGGTGCGTGATGTGAATGACAACCCGGTGAAGAATCAGAAAGTGACTTTTAACCTCTATGATGCGGTTAATGGCAATCTGAGTTCTTCGATTGCGACAACAGATTCTCTTGGGCGTGCCAGCGTTGTGTATACGGCAGGTAATGCGACGAGTGCGAAAGATGGTGTTGTGATTGTTGCAACTTTGCAAAGTAATCCGACAATCACTGATGAGTTGGCCCTGACAGTAGGTAAGCGTGCACTACGCATTGTGCTGGGTGCTGACGAAGAACTGGAAGAGAGTGGGGTTTTCTATCAGAAGAGTTATGGTGTCATTGTAACTGATAGTGCGGGTAACCCGGTGCCGGATAAGGCTGTGGATTTTACGCTGATTCCAACTCATTACCATAAAGGGTATATGGTATGTGATGCAGAAACCCAATCCTGGGTACCTCAATATAACTTTTGGGGATGCCCATCTGAAGATGTGGATAATGATGGTTGGCTGGATGAAAATGAAGACTACAATGGCAGTGGTGCATTAGAACCTACGCATACCGCCACCGTTAATACAAAGACGATTACTGATCAGGAAGGTAAAGCAACAGTGCAGGTCACTTACCCGCAAAGTCAGGCTTTGTGGAGTCGTTTACGCCTGATTGCCACTATTTCAGATGAAGGTAGTGAGTATTTTGAGACGGCTGAATTTGATCTTCCTGTTGCCGGCCCCGATGTCGATACTTGTGATCGTTCGCCACCAAATTCTGCTAGTCCGTATGGCGCGGCTTCTTCGTGTGGTTCTCCGCTATAAGCCTATTGCAATAGCTGCCCGGGAAGTTGAGCTTTCCGGGCGGTTTTAGTGTTCATAGGGTTTTATTCGGTTTGTGGGCTGATACAGTCGATAGATCAGCAGCGGTTTTGTACGACTACCCAGGGGGCAACGACGACAGCCCATAAGTTGTCATCATCGTAAACCCACTGCTTAGCTGTTGCGTCTGTTAAGTGTTGCACTTCTTTTGTGTCTGTCCACTGGCTAAATTTATCAATATTATCTTCGGTTAAAGCAACCGCTACTTCCAGCAGATCCAGTTTTGGCGAGACATCCAATACGCGACCACGGGCAAAAAAGCGCTCCAGTTCCGGCCAGCTAATACGGGCAGTCTGCAGGTTTAAACGTGTTTGCAGTGGCAGAGTCTCTTCTTCCATTCTGTTGTTTCCTGATGGGTGCTGTTTGGTGTGGCGAAGGCGCTTTTCTGATTTTTGTTTGAATCAGATCGGTCATATAAGTTGTTTATTGTATGAGGCTGGTGTCATTGATGGCAAATATTACGTTCATACCGGTTATGTTTACGTCCGTTTCTCTGGTTCCCTGAATTACTCCGGTTGTCACGGTATAGTTGGGTATGGTGGCAGGGATGAATAATAATAAGTGAAATTTTAATGCACAGACAAAAATGGAAAACCAAGTAGCCGACCCGGTTCGTACCAATAAACTATCTAATCTGGTGTGGGAGTTCAACTTTCGCCCGGATAATTATATTCATGATAGTTGGCTGGAGCAGATGCCGGATGGGCCATTGATTAGAAAACTAGTGGGCAGGCATAGAAGTGCGGATCGTATTGTTCAGCATTTGCTGCAGCGATTTGGTTTGGAAAATCAGGTTTTCTTTAATTTTTCAAATTCGCTTACAAGAATAGCATTATGGTCTGGTGATGATCTGGAAAAGCTGGTGCTTTATACCGGTGCTGTTTTTTATTATTCAAGAATACAAAAAATCGTCACGCGTGAAGAGTTGCATCAGGTTAGGGATGACCTGGGAGAAGAGTTGTTCCAGTTTATGCAAAACAGAGCATTGCGTATGAGAGGAAAAATGGACTTGGATTTGAAGCTTCCGGACAAGTTAAGCACGCATAATGCGTTGATCCTTGCCGGAATGCTATGCATGCAGTCTGCATTGGGTGGTTATTCGTTGGCACTGAGAAAGCGTTTGATGCTCAAGCTTCCTCATGAATGGTTTGTTCTATATAAACGTGCAGCTGTGTTGGGGCGTGATTTGAATCAACAGCAGGCAGGTTGCGCGGCATTAATACAAAAAGTAGCGATAGAAATTCGTATGGGGGTTGGAAGTGATGGACAAATTCATTTCAGTTAAACCATTGGATTCACAGCTCAAGCCCGGACAAAAGGTGCTCCGGTCGGTTGATTATCAGCAGTTGGTTGGTTATGAAGATCTTTTGCGCCAGTTAGCTGTGCGTGACAAAGAACGACAGGTGCAGGCGACTGAAGCACTAAGCAAGTCAATCCGGCATGGCATGGCGGAAGGGATGGAGCAGGCAAATCAGCAATTGGCTGAGCAACTCCTGACTTTTACACTACAGATGCATGAAAGTTTGCGTCAGGTGGAACGGTCTCTGGCTGATGTGGTGATAGAAGCTGTGCGAAAAATCGTACATGATTTTGATAATGAGACGCTGGTCAAAAATACGGTGCGTTCAGGTTTAGAGCTGGTTCGTGGTGGGAAGAAGTTAACGATCAGGGTTCACCCTCAAATGCAGGAAGTTGTATCAGAGCAGCTTGGTGAGCTACAGAAAAGTATCAGTCATGTGGAAGTGCTGTCAGACAGTGCTTTAAAGCTTGATGAATGTATTTTGGAATCGGATGTTGGCATTGTGAATGCAAGCGTTGATCTGCAGGTTGAAGCGCTGGTAAGTGCTCTGCGTAAGGCATTTCCGGAATAATTTAAAAAAGTGTGCAAATAATTATTGACGGTTTAGAGAGTGTCTGTATAATTCGCCTCTCTTCTGGTGACGCAGAGATCTGAAAAGTCTTTATTAAACAAGGGCTTGGAGGGTTAAAGTAAGTTGGGAGTCGCGAAGAAAAGTCTCTGAATAAGCTTGACAGGTTATACAGAGAAGCGTAAGATTCGCAGCCTTCTCGGAACAAAGGTTCTGAGCGCAGTTTAACAAGAAAGCCAGAAAAAACTTGTGTGGGTGCTTGTTGATTGATGTGAACACATTAAGAAAGCAAGTGACCCTAACACCTAAGTTAATTCTTAAAACGTTAACGTAGTCAGTTAGGAATCGCTCTTTCGATCAAAGTATATGGCAAACTTGTTTGCCAACACAGATTGAACTGAAGAGTTTGATCCTGGCTCAGATTGAACGCTGGCGGTATGCTTA
>JBMZDK010000090.1:0-14082 GCA_049614265.1 Thiolinea sp. | reverse complement strand
CTCCAGCTCCAGCTCCAGCTCCAGCTCCAGCTCCAGCTCCAGCTCCAGCTCCACATAATTGCCCAGGTGGCGTTCCAGCGCCAGCACCTGCTCCAGCACCTGCTCCGGCTCCAGCACCTGCTCCGGCTCCAGCACCTGCTCCGGCTCCAATGCCTCCGGTTGGTGTTAATCCAGGTGCTACCACATGGGGCGACCCCCACTTTGTCGGCGCTGAAGGCGGTAAGTACGACGTTCAGGGTGAAGCAGGCAAAACCTATAACATCCTCAGCGATAAAAACATTCAGATGAATGCAGAGTTTCGTGCCTGGGGTAGCAAAGGCGCTACGGTTATGGGTCAGATGGGCTTTACCCTCGGCAATGACAAAGTAGCCTTTGATGAAAAGGGTAATCTCAATGTTAACGGCGAAAAGCAGGGTAACGGTTCTTACCTGGATGGCGCTGTACAGAAGCAAGGTAATCAACTGAAGATTGATTTTGGCGAGTACCAGTTAACTATCGATGCCAAAGGCAAAAATGGCATGGATATCGACTACGCCAGTGACAATGTTGCCACTGATGGCGTTATGCCTCACGGCCTGTGGGGACAAACCGCAGATGGTGACGGCAAAGCACGTAACGGTGACAAAGGTAGCGGCGCCCAGGGTGGTGGAGCTATCGAAGGTCTGGATGGCGAAATCACAAAGCGCGGTGATAAATCAACAGTTAGCCATTATGAGGTTGGTGGATTATTTGATACCAGTTTCACAAACTTCAACCGTTTCAGTGGTGGCTTCTCCAATGATCCTATCTTCCAGACAGGTGCAAATGGCGCAACTTTTGAATAAGTCACCCTTGTAGCAAAGCGTTTAGCGATTCCGGAAAGCTTGCCTTATCCATATAGGCAGCTTTTCCAAACCATTCGCTAAACACCAGAAAGGCCGGATAATCCGGCCTTTTTTCATTACACCAGCAATATTCACTCACTACCCAAACACACTACTCTCTCGTTCCCAAGCAATGCTGCAGAGAAGGGTATTGCAATGTAATTGCGAGTTCATTCAGCATTTTATCATTCCGGATTCGCCGTGACTCAGCCAGATAAGATAACATTCCGGCACTCATTGATGACTGAGCTTCTTGCAGGGACACCTGTGGGGGACGTGACAAGCCCGCATAATCAGCAACCTGATTAAAATAAGCTGTCATTGTCGAGGGCTGACTATCAGTCACGTTATATATACTGCCCGCAACCGCTGTTTCCAGCGCGGCTTTGCATACCATCGCCAGATCATCAGCATGAATACGGTTCGTCCATGGTGCCTCAGACGTTGCTAATACCGGCTCACCACGCACTAATCGAGCCAAAGGCAGCCGATCCTTTGCATAAATCCCCGGCACCCGCAAAATCACCCATTCACCCCCAAACTTCTCGCTCCATTCCTGCAAAGCAGTTTCAGCATCCACCCTGCGCACAGCGCGTTCTGCCTGTGGCTTCAACGGTTCAGATTCATCAATCCAGCGTCCCTGACAATCACCATAAACACCCGTCGTGCTAATCAATACGATACGCCGGGGTTGATCTTGTGCCCGCTCCAGAAAATGCCGCAAACGGGTATCAGTATTGCCGGTACGGGGTGGTGGCATAAACCAGAACACATCAGCGCCAGCCAGCTCATCTAACGGCAATTCCTCATCAGAATCCATGTCACCACGATGCATAGTGATCCCCTGCTGTTCCCCCAGCGTTAAAGATTCCTTACTTCTGACCCAGCCTATAATACGCCGCTGCTGGTTTTGGTATAAACTGGCAACACGGCGACCAATATCGCCACAACCCATTATCCATAACTGACTCATGAGATACGCTCCGGATGATTGACGCAGGCAGTATAAACGAAATAAAACCCGGTAAGATGAAACGGGTCGATACCCCGGATGGCAAACGCATTCTGGTTTGTAATGTTGATGGCGATTTTTATGCGGTTGATGATATGTGTACTCACGAAGATGCTTCGCTCTATCTCGGCTGCCTGAAAGGTGACCAGGTGCAATGCTCACTACACGGCGGTATGTTTAATGTTAAAACCGGCGTTGCAACCGTTGAACCGGCGGAACTCCCGTTAAAGACTTATGTCGTTAAACTGGAGAATGACCTGATTCAGGTTGATTATCCACACAGCTAAAAGAGTACAATGCGCCGCTTTACCTTATTCACTGATTTACTCTATATCCTGCTCTTTGCCGCAGTCTCCGGCTGGGTTTATATCAATTTCCTCAGCACTATCAGAATTGTTACTCTGCCTCCGCCTATCGATGAGGAAATCGTTGAAGAATTCGATTTCCCTGAATTCCGCGAGTATTCCAGCCCACCACCCAAATTACGCCCCAAACCACCCGAGCATGTTGCCGCCCTGCTGGATTCTGTTTACACGCAGTTTGAAACCACACATACCTATGACCCGGCTTATGTAAAACTCAGCTATCCCGGCGGGGATGTCGCACCGGAGGTTGGGGTTTGTACTGATGTTGTCATTCGTGCCTTCCGTGAACAGGGCGTTGATTTACAGCGTGCGGTGCATGAAGATATGCGCCGTCATTTCCGCAAATACCCCCGTAAATGGGGCCTGCGCAAACCCGATCGTAATATCGACCATCGCCGCGTACCCAATATGATGACATTTTTTGAACGACGCGGTGTTGCATTACCGGTAAGTGACAATCCGGACGACTACCTCCCCGGCGATGTTGTGGCATGGAAGCTAAATGAAAGCCAAAGCCATGTCGGTGTTGTTATGAAAGCCCGCAGCCGCGATGAACTACGCCCACTGATCGGGCATAATATTGATTCAGGCGCGGTACTACAGGATGTCCTGTTTGAGTGGGAAATTATTGGCCATTACCGCTATTTTGAAAAACCAGTGCAGCAGGCAAACAATGAACTTTGATGAAGTAATCGAACGCCGCAATACCCATTCGATGAAGTGGGACATGATGGAAAAATTCTATGGTGTTCCGACAGATGATGGTATCGCCATGTGGGTGGCAGATATGGATTTCCGCCCGCCTGAAGCTGTCAATCAGGCACTGGCACAAATGGTGGAACATGGCATCCACGGTTACTTCGGCGATGAAAACGAGCATAAACAAGCCGTATGTCACTGGATGCAGAGCCGGCATGGCTGGTCGCCCACACCGGAGTCGGTTCTGAGCGCCCACGGTCTGGTCAATGGTACAGCGATGTGTGTACAGGCTTATACCCGACCCGGCGACGGTGTCATTTTATTTACACCGGTTTACCATGCCTTTGCCCGCACTATTAAAGCCAACGACCGTGAAGTGATTGAATCACCACTGGTAAATAATAATGGCCGTTATGAGATGGATCTGGAGGCCCTGGCACAACGCCTGCGTGGCCATGAAACCATGATGATTCTCTGTTCACCACACAATCCCGGCGGCCGGGTCTGGAGCCGGGAAGAATTACAGGCTGTGGCTGACTTTTGTATTGAACATGATCTGATTCTGGTCTCTGATGAAATCCATCACGACCTGGTATATCAACCCGCCAGACATATTCCGATGCCCTTGATTGCAGATGAACTGGAATCAAGGCTGATTATGCTCACTGCGACCACCAAGACTTTCAATATCGCGGGCGGACTCACAGGCAACGTTATTATTGCCGATGAAGCATTGCGCGCACGTTTTACCAAAGTTCAGCAGGCAAACGGCATCTCGCCCAATCGCTTTGGCATTATGATTGCAACCGCTGCCTATCAGCATGGTGCCGGATGGCTCGACGAACTGGTTCCTTATCTGGACGAAAACCGCCGCATACTGGATAAAGGCTTAAACGCCATTCCCGGCTTCAGGTCGATGCAAATGGAATCCACTTATTTATCCTGGGTGGACTTTTCCGCTACCGGCATCACACCTGAAGCTATGAATACCAGAGTACAAAATGAAGCAAAAATCGCTGTAAATCACGGAGCAACCTTCGGCTCCGGTGGCGAAAACTTCCTGCGTTTCAACTTTGCCACACAACGCTCACGGATCATAGAAGCGGTTGAACGCATGCAGAACGTATTTGGTTAAGCACTAACCACATGGAAGAAACTTCAACACCAGCTTATTACATCGGCGCTCCGCTGTGGGCGCTGAAAGAGTGGAAAGGTAATTTCTTCACTCAGAATGCAAAACCAGCCGACTTCCTCACACAATACGCACAGTTCTTTAATGCCGTTGAGGGGAATACCACCTTCTACTCAGTACCATCAGAAAAGATGGTGAGTCGCTGGCTGGAATCAACACCGGACAGTTTTCGTTTCAGCTTTAAATTCCCCCGCACTATTACACACTTTCAAAAACTACAGCAGTCTGAAGCAGACGTCAGAGAATTTCTGGGTCGTGTGGAACCTTTGGGTGAAAGGCTTAACAATTTTATGTTGCAACTTCCTGCCTCTTTCTCACCAACACAATTGCCCGTGCTGGAAAAGTTTTTGCGCGCCTTACCGAAAGATTATGGCTATGCGGTAGAGGTTCGCCACGCTGATTTCTTCACGCAAACAGCCGTTCGGGAACGCTATAATGCCTTGCTGGATTCACTGGGCGTAGACCGGGTAATTTTTGAGAGTCGCCCGGTACACGCTGCGCCGGCGCTGGACGACGCGACCCGTGAGGCCCACGAACGAAAACCCCGTTTACCGGTTCAGCTGGACAGCACCGCACAATCACCCATGCTGCGCTATATTGGACACCCTGACACCGAAGCCAACCGCAAATGGCTGGAACCGTGGGCAGCTCAGACAGCACGCTGGATTGAAGCCGGATTAACCCCCCGTATATTCCTGCACACTCCCAGCAACCTGCAAGTCCCGCAACTCAGCCAAATGTTCCATCAATATATCCGGCAACGCTTACCACAGATTACAGCACTACCGGTCTTCCCCTGTGAGCAGAATAGCGGTTTATTGCTATAATTCCGTGATTTCCGGTTGCCGGGCCGGAAGTGATTTGCTACCCTTACGCGCCTTTAGTGCTGTTGTAAGTACGCATGTAAATATTCTTGGATATTTCAGACCTTCACTACGGTGATTCTCGCATATTTAAAATATTTCAACGTTACTTCTCAGTATTTTTATTGCAGTTTTGGAGAATTCCGATGGCTCGTGTATGCCAGGTAACAGGTAAGCGCCCAATCACAGGAAACAATGTTTCCCATGCGCACAATAAAACTAAACGTCGTTTTCTGCCTAATTTGCATTCACACCGGTTTTGGGTTGAGAGCGAAGAACGCTTCGTAAAACTGCGTGTTTCAGCAAAAGGCATGCGCATCATCGACAAGAAAGGTATTGATACCGTACTTGCTGATCTGCGTAAGCGCGGCGAAAAAGTATAAGGTCTGGAGTAAAAGACAATGGCTAAGAAAGGTGGACGTGAAAAAATTAAGCTGGTATCTACTGCAGAAACCGGTTTTTATTACACTACGACCAAGAATAAGCGTACTACTCCTGACAAACTGGAGTTTAAAAAGTACGACCCGGTTGTGCGTAAGCATGTAGTCTTCAAGGAAGCGAAGATTAAGTAATATTTTTGTTTGCGGAATTTTTTTCTGACAAACTGAAAAAAGCCCGCATTTGCGGGCTTTTCGCGTTATGATTCCTACCACTAATTTTATGCGCATAAGGGATTTCGTATGGAAGGTATGATGTTATGGGTTTCAATTGGAACCGGAATCTTGTTAATCCTGTTTCCTATGTTAATCGGGATGATGGTTTCTCCTTTACAACAGGCAACAAGAGTTGAATTAGTTAAAGCCCCTCTGGACAAAGTTTGGGAAGCAGTCAGCGAATTGTCTCGCCAGACTGAATGGCGTACTGACCTGAAAAGCGTCCAGCTTAAAGATGATGATGACGGCATGCGCTGGATCGAAAACCCTGCACGCGGTTCAAAAATCACTCTGCGCAAACTGAAAGAGATCGAGAAAAAAGAAATCGTTGTGCAGATGGAGAAAGGTTCCCGGGTTATAGGTACGCGTCAGGCGATGTTAAGCGCAGTTCCCGGTGGCACCCGCATCACCTTCACCGAAACATCCGAAATCAAAAACCCGTTAAGCCGTCTGTTTGCCCATCTGGGCGGCAAGCTGGATAAGCGCCTTAATCATTACATTGCTCAGCTAAAAAGAGCACATAACAGCTAATCAGATCCCCGGATAAACGGACTATTTCCGGGGTATTGATAACGGCTCAGCGAATAAGCCGGTGTACCAAAACCGGCCAGACTTGCTATCAGCAATCCAGCACAACCTCCTTCATGTTTTGCCGCTCCAGCGAAGACTCAGCAGCCAATTGCGCAAAAGTTTGCTGTAGTACGGGATGTTTCAGCTCCGGCGCAATCTCACTCAGCGGATAGAGGACAAATCCGTATTTCAAAATATCATTATGCGGCAACCTGTAACGCTCAGTCTGTTTGACAACATCATCATAAAGCAACAGATCAATATCCAGCGTGCGGGAATTAAACTTTTCAGTTTGGCTGCGCCTGCGACCATGTTCACGCTCGATACTGCGCAAGCTAATCCGCAATTCATCAATACCCAGGTCGGTGTCCAGACACACCACTGAATTCAGAAAATCATCACCGGAAAAACCCTCAGCCGGGGATTGGTAAACACGCGAAACCACAACTACCTGGAAGCGCTTTGCCAGTACCGTCATACAGGAACAAATATTTTTAGCCGGCTCTACATTACTACCGAGGCTAAGGTAAACGCGTGGCATTACCGGGTTCCGCGCTCAATCCGAACGCCAACTTCTTTTGATTTTTTCACTGCTCCTGGCTTACCAACCGTCAATCTAAGCCAGGGGACCTTCATCTCCGTCATTAGCATAGCAGCAATCTCTTCTGCTAAACGCTCCACCAAATCAAAGTGCTGCGACTGGACAAACTCCGTCACTTTTTGTGCAGTGAGTTTGTAATTCAACGCATCCTCAATATCATCACTGGCTGCCGGAACACGGTTATCCCAGGCCATTTCCAGGTCGATTCTCACCTGTTGTTTAATCGCTTTTTCCCAGGGATAAATACCAATACCGGCGTCAATACGCAGGTCATGAATGTATACAATGTCCATAGTTGCCTTGCTGAATTCAGTGAAGGGATATTATAACGTGATGGCGTAACTTGAGAGCAATTATTGCCAGGGCACCGGAAGAACAAACAGATGCTTTATGAATTTCGTTAACCGACAATACTACTGAGCGAAATACTCCAGGCCCCATCAATACTGACAACCTGATAGTTATAAACCAAGCCTTTGCTATGGTCTGAAATCACAAACTGAAAATCGACAATGGTGATCTTTGGTGGGTGATTACTAACAAGGCCCGAGCGATCAATCCGAATACCCTTGACCATTTCATCGCCAATCCCGGATACATGTTCAGTCACACGCTGTGGAATATTAGACTGTCCCTCTCGAAACTGATCTTTCGCACCAACACGACTGATTGCTTTCAGGTTTTGCGTGCGTTTTTGTTCAGCATTAATCCCGGTTAAAGATTGGATGTGCATTTTGGCCTCGCTATAATTTATGCGCCATCAATATTTTTTTGACACTAATCAAGGCATAAATAAAAGGCTCAGCGCAACAGGATCAGAGGCTGTTGATTTCAGACAGAGTTACCGATATCCATACTAAAACAAAGGTTTTAGGTTTTCACTGAATAAGGAATAGACAGAATAAACGCTGCACCCTCCTCCTGATCACCTAAAAATATTTGCCCGTTATAAGTTTTCAGTAGTGAAGCAATAATTTCAAGCCCCAGGCCAGTACCACCGGCATTGCGCTTAGTCGTAAAAAACGGAGTGAAAATCTTATCCCTGTTCGCCGGAGAAATGCCGCTGCCATTATCATGCAGCTTCAACAGCAGATATGTACCGGACTCCTCTGCTTCAGTACTCAGCGTAACTTCACTGGCACCATGCTGCAGGCTATTCTCCAGTAAATTGTTCAGAATAGTTTCCAGTGCATCCGGTGCAATAGCCAGTTCCTGTTCCGGTAATTCATCATAAACCAATACCAGTCCACGTTCTTTATAACGATTCTCCAGCCGCCGGAGCTGTTCCGGCAATGAGCTATGGGTGTTGCTCGGCTCCAGTGAATCAGCACGCGCCAGCTCTAACAGACGGGAAACCAGGTTTTTTAATCGCTGAGTATCTTCTAACAGGTTCGCCATGAAACGATGGCGCTTCTCTGTTGGCATGGTATCAATGTGTTCCTGCAACAGTTCCAACGCCCCTTGCATAGACGTGAGAGGCGTTTTAAATTCATGAGAGACATGCGTAGCAAAACGATTGATGTAATCAGAACGTTCTGCCAGTGTGCGTGACATACGGGCAAAACTTTCAGAAAGCTGTGCCACCTCGTGAGAAACGGGATGTTTAATCGGTACCACCTGCGTTTGCTCACCCCGCGTCACCCGTTTTATCTGTTCAATCAATTCACGAATCGGACGTGAAATACTGGAAGAAACAAATAGCACCATTAATACAGCAACCAGTAATAGCGTAACTGTCGCTAAATAAAGCTTATCCTGCACCAGGTAGAGATGTTTGATAATATTTTTCGGTGTTCGCGATAAATAAATGACACCCAGTAAGCGATTCTTCTCAATCACCGGAAAAGCTGTGAACACTCGGATATTGGTTCCCCGGCTGATAGAGTACAGTGGCGGCGGTGGTTCATCAGACAGACGCTGGCGTATCACGCTGGCATAATGACCACGTAAAGCTTGTTTAACTTCAGTGACATGTGCCAGCGATAAACCAATCTCTTCCCGCCCACCAATCACCACTCCGTTCATATCCAGCAGACGTACGCCCACCAAAGTCACAATCTGGGTATCACGCATGACCGGCTTCATTTCAAAAGCAATACGCCGCGATGTTTCATCAGGCAGCGTCGTCGGTGCTACTGCGTTCGCACGCGGAGGTTGCACCGGATTTACCAAATCTAATGCCGGAGTAATTGGCGTATATGGCGAACTGGCCTGCTTGCTATTCAGATAATCTCCACGGGAATTGGGGATTAGCGGGGAACTATGAATAATATACCCATAGTTGTCTAAATCAGGATGAATACGACGTGCATATTGGCGGTAAGTGGCTGCCAATGCTGCTGACTGTGAAATCAATTCCAGTTCAGTCTGCCTGACCAACTCATTTTCATAAATCCGGAAAAAATACAGCCCTAATAAAGGTAAAAGCAAAATCGTCAGCATCACAATCAACAAGATTGTGCGCAAACTCAGACGGGCACGGCCCGGCAGTGGCAGATGGGCATTTATTGGCATGATGCTAATTTATAGCCTACCCCATGAACCGTTTCGATAATGCTTTCACAACCACGATCAGCGAACTTCTGGCGGATATGGCGAATATGGCTGTCGATAGTGCGATCACTGACGTACACATTATTATCGTAAGCATTTTGCATTATGTGATCACGGTTATATACCCGCCCCGGCCCGCGTGCCATTAACAACAGAATAGCGAACTCTGTTGCAGTTAAGCTGATTAGCTGGCTGTCCCAGCTGGCCTGGTGCTGTTCCGGACTGAGTCTGAGCTTACCCTGCTGAATATGATCACTTTGTGGTGCAGGCGCTGTATTCTGTGTTCGCTTCAGAATCGCATTAATGCGTGCCACTAACTCACGTGGGCTGAATGGCTTGGTGACATAGTCATCGCCCCCAATTTCCAGGCCCAATATACGATCAATCTCATCATCACGGGAAGACAAGAACAAAATAGGCACTTCAGACAGCTTGCGCAGCTCCCGGCAAACCTCTAAACCATCCATCTCAGGCATATTAATATCCAACACGATCAGGTCAGCAGGCTGGCGGCGAAAAGCATCCAGCGCCTGTTTGCCATCATTGGCAATCGTGACCTGCATTTCTGCTTTTTCCAGCGCGAAACTGATCACATCACAAATATGCGCGTCATCATCGGCTACCAGAATGTGTTTAGACATTTTCGCCTCCTGTCAAAAACTCATGAGGGTTAATATAAAACATTTTACGCCAACCCTGTGGTACTGACGGATCACTTTCCCAGGGACGGGGAATTAAACTGCGAATCGAGTAGTGTAAATGTGTGGGTTTGCCTTTGGCATTGCCCGAATCACCCACCGTCCCCAGTTGCTGTCCCGCTTTGACCCAGCTCATCTTAGCAACATCAATACGTTGTAAATGCGCATAATAATGCAAACGCCACCCCGCACTCAGAACATACACCACGTTTCCGCCGCTGAAATCCTTTCCGGTTCTCAGCACCAATCCGGCACTGCTGGCAATAACCGGTGTATGCCTCGCGGCAAAAATATCGATGCCTTTGTGTGTTCCTGAACGCCCCCATGGGTAAAACCAGAATGATTTTGGATGCCAGTCCACAGGGCTGGCTTTGGCAACCGGAATAATGCGTTGCTCAGGAATCATGAAGCCTGTGGCTAACAGTCCTAACAGAAGTAGCAGGTAACGTTTTTTCATTCCGTCATTATCACCACCACACATGGAGATGACAGGAATTTGTTTTGCAGGTTTTGTGCAATTCAAAACCAGTAGTTCGGATATTTGCGATGTGGTGATAAATTATTGATTAACAGTGCAATAACCAGTAGCAACACCACACCTTCTAATACCGGCTCAAGCACATACCAGTATCCGAGCTGATGTACTTTTTCACTGCCAATCACTGCAATTAACGCAGTTGCACCACCCGGCGGATGCGTTGTCATCGTTAAGTACATCAGCATAATAGCGCTGGATACGGCCAGTGCTGACGCCAGCCAGACAGGCTCAGGCAGCAGCTTAAATACCGTAACGCCGACCAGCGCCGAGATAATATGCCCGCCCAGAACATATCTCGGTTGTGAAAATGGTGCTGCAGGCGCGCCATATAGCAACACTGCTGTTGCTCCGAAAGACCCAATGAGAAACAAATTATCATGCCGGGTCAGTTCATTGCTCTCCGCCAGTAACCCCACTAAAGCAATACCGATAAAACCACCAAACCAGGAGCAAAAAGCATTCCGCCATTGCAGAGGATGGGGCGATGATCTGCCACCACCCCGCATTTTCTGCAGGTAGCTGGTCAAACCGCGTGAAAATAGCGTGAAAAGCCCTTTCATTCCTCTCCTTTAACCCAAACTAACCGGCAGTCACCTCTTCTTCTTCCTGCTGCTGTTTTGGCTCCAGCGATAATGCAGAAAGGTCGACCGCTGGTGGCGATGACGCAGCAGCATTATCCGCAGTCGCTTGTGGGGCCGGAGCTGCCGGACGCTCATTAGCTGACAGATTGATCCGCAGTTTCAAATTGCTGGCAGAATCTGCATTACGAAGTGCTTCAGTCAGTGAAATCTTTTTCTCTTTATACAGACGATATAAATGGCTGTCGAAAGTTTGCATTCCCAACTCTTCCGATTTTTCCATAATTTCTTTAATCGCGCTGACATCCCCCTTCTGAATTAAATCGCACACCATCGGTGTACCCAACATGATCTCTATTGCTGCTGTGCGCTTGCCATCCAACGTTGGAATCAGTCGCTGTGACACAAACGCCTTCAAATTGAGTGACAAATCCAATAAAAGCTGGTGGTGCCGTTCCTCAGGGAAGAAGTTAATAATCCGGTCCAGCGCCTGATTGGCGCTATTAGCATGCAGCGTGGATAAGCAGAGGTGCCCGGTTTCCGCAAACGCCATCGCGTGTTCCATCGTTTCCTGTGAGCGAATCTCACCAATCAGAATAACATCCGGCGCCTGGCGCAAAGTATTCTTTAACGCGTCTTCATAACTATCAGTATCCACCCCCACTTCACGCTGATTCACAATAGAGCGTCGATGTGGGTGCACATATTCAATCGGATCTTCGATCGTAATAATATGGCCATCGGAATGACGGTTACGATGATCAATTAATGCTGCCAGCGATGTTGATTTACCTGAACCGGTTCCCCCCACGAATAGAATTAAGCCACGCTTCTCCATAATGGTTTCTTTCAGAATCGAAGGCAGACCAAGAGCATCCGCATTCGGAATTTCCGTTTTTATATTACGGATTACCATTGCAATTTTATGGCGCTGTTTAAAGATATTTACCCGGAATCGTCCGATCCCTTCAGCATCAAGCGCCAGATTCATTTCCGGCTTCTGTTCAAACTGCTTGCGCTGATCTTCATCCATCAGCTCATTGGCAATATCCACCAGCTGTTCCGGCGTCATCCGGTCTTTTGCCAATGCCTTTAAAGAGCCCTGAAATTTTGCTGCCGGTGGTGCATCTGCTGTCAGGTATAAATCCGAACCGTCGCGGGAAGCAAGAATACGCAGATAGTCATTGAGTTCCATGTATGCCTCTTTTCATTTATTGTTGTTCATTTATAAAGCCATTATACCAGCAAATGCCTCTGCGTTTAGATCAGTTCGTCAGTCAGTCCACCGGAATGTCACGGAAACAAGCCACACATTGCATACGGCAAAAACGTGTTCTGGTGGACGGGAACATCGTCAACAAAGCCGCTCAGCACATTGCTTCCAATATGACGGTTCTGCTTGACCAAACTCCCCTGTCACTGCCAGGGCAAATCTACCTGATGCTGAACAAGCCAACAGGTGTAGTCAGTGCCACAAAAGATTCCGCCCAGCGTACGGTATTAGATCTGATTGACCACCCACATCGCCACGCATTACATATTGTGGGTCGCCTTGATAAAGATACGACTGGCTTACTACTACTCACAAATGATGGACAATGGTCACACCGCATCACTTCACCACGCCACCATATCCCTAAAACCTACCTTGCGACGCTGGCAGAACCACTCACTGAGACAGCAGCGGAACCATTACGGCGGGGTATCGTCTTACAAGGTGAAAAGCAAGCAACGCAGCCTGCAGAAGTACTGATTCTACCCGGACAACAAGTGCGCATTACCATTCACGAAGGCAAATACCATCAGGTGAAACGCATGTTCGCTGCCGTTGGTAACCACGTTTGTGCACTGCATAGAGAACGTATTGGTGACTGGGTTTTATCGGAAGATTTGGCTGCAGGCGAGTGGCGTACTTTATAGTGCCGGAAAATAGACACAACTATCAGGAAATATTATGCACAGACCATTTGCACATTATCTCATAAGTGCCTGCCTGCTCGTTGTCACCACCTGTTCACAGGCAGCCGAATGGAAAGTTGTAATGAACAAATCCGGTGTCAACGTTCAGCAACAAAGCACTGCATCCGGATATGCGATTACCCGTGGCAGTATAGAAATCAATACAACACTGCCGGTATTAGCCACCATTCTGCAGTCACCCAAAATCAGCAAAGACCTGATCCACATGTGCCGAGATGGCTGGATGGTAAAAAAATATGACAAAGCCAACCGTCTGGATTATCTCATTATTGATGCTCCACTCATGTTTGAAGACCGGGATATCTATGTGCATTCCCACTCCTCCTGGAATGCAGCAACAAAAACTGTTCTGATCAGAATGAGTGGGCGGGAGAAACATGATGCCGGTCAGCCCGGACGCGTAAGAATCAAAGACTTTCAGGGCTACTGGCGATTACAGCAGACCACTCCGGACAAAGTAATGGTGACTTATCAGGTGTATAACGACCCGCAAATTCCGGGAGGATCATTTTTAAGCTTTGCCTTTGCCGACTCAGCCTTTCAAACTTTGTTAAATCTGGAGAAACTCAGTAAAAACCCGAAGTATCAAACCAATATCAGCATAGAAGAGCTGGTTGCCGCACAGTAATTGCCGGGCATACAAATCAACAGTCAGATAGTCGTATAAACCATAAAGCTCCCAGCCTGACCTGATAAACACCTTCTGCAAAATCGATAGCTGTCAGATCAGTTCCGGAATTTTGTATTTCAGCTAACCACGACCAAATCTTCTGACACAAAGTCAGCAGACAACTGCAGGATACTTTCACCGGAGCTTGGCTTACCTAAACACCAGCCCTGCAAACGATGCGCGCCCCATTTGGTGAATAATTCCTGCTGCCTGCGGTTCTCAACCCCCTCAATCACCACACTCATAT
>JBMZDK010000089.1:0-14170 GCA_049614265.1 Thiolinea sp. | reverse complement strand
CAGTTGTGAAGAAGGGAGGGGAGCGTGAAGAAATCTGAATACTTTTGCATCTGCGCTTATTTATAAGTCAACTTTTTTCATGCTCAGCGCGTTTTATCTAATAAGCATATGGCCATTTGCTGACATAAAACCCCAATGAAAACTTGTGAGAAAACAGGAGTGTTAATCATGAAAATAATACATGCTCTAATGGCCGTTGGTGTCATGCTGTTCGCCAGTCAGGCTGTTATGGCTTCCCATCGTACCTGCCAGGGTTACGAAGCGACAATTATTGGAACTGACCATGCCGAAGTCATTCACGGAACACACGGCCCCGATGTTATCTGGGCGGGCGCTGGCGACGATACCATTTATGGCTACGGTGGTGCCGATATTATCTGTGGTGAAGGTGGTGACGACACGATTTATGGTGGATTTGGTCGTGATAAGCTGGCTGGAAATAAAGGTGATGATAAGCTGTTCGGTGGCCCCGGTAGTGATCGCCTCAGAGGTGGTGCTGGCGATGACTGGATGCATGGTGGATTTGGTCGTGACTGGATGACCGGTGGGCCTGGCTATGATATGTGCCGGGATCGTGGTCATCAGGTTTATGCCTGCCCATAATCTGTCTTTGCAGGATGTGAGGGATTACCCTCACATCTTTGGAAGTGGGATTAATGAATTAAAGATTGCCTGATTCGGTGCTGGGCAATTTAATCACCATCCAGAATATTGCCAATGCCTCCCAGGATTGAACCCTCACCACTACCGCCTGCGCCGCTGTTCGCAACAACGCGGTCAGCCATGCGAGAGAATGGCAGGCTTTGCAACCAGACGGTGCCGGTGCCACGCAAAGTAGCCAGGAACAAACCCTCGCCCCCAAACACCATGGATTTCAGGTTGCCTGCGCGCTGGATGTCGTAGTCAATACCGCCGGTGAAGCCAACCAGGCACCCTGTATCAACCCGCAATGTTTCGCCATGTAGCTCTTTTCTGATCACAGTACCGCCAGCCTGAATAAAGGCCATGCCATCACCTTCGATGGTCTGCAGGATAAAACCTTCGCCACCAAAAAATCCGCTGCCTAGCTTGCGATTAAAGGCGATGTCGATCTTGGTGCCTAATGCTGCACAGAGGAATGCATCTTTTTGGCAGGTAATACGTTCGCCATACTGGCTCATATCCAATGCAACAATATTGCCGGGATAGGGAGCGGAAAATGCAACGCGTTTTTTACCGCCATGGCCACGGTGAGTGAAGTGGGTGGTGAACAGTGATTCACCTGAGACAAAGCGCTTTCCGGCCTGAAACAATTTGCCCATGATGCCATCATTGGTTTCACTACCATCCCCCATGCGGGTTTCAAAGTCGATGCCTTCTTCCATATAAGTCATTGCACCGGCTTCGGCGACAACGGTCTCTCCGGGGTCAAGTTCGACTTCAATTAACTGCAGTTCCGAACCAATAATTTCGTAATCTATTTCATGGCAGCGCATGCTTGTGTTCCTCGCGATGAATTATGAGCACTGTTGTGCAATTTTGTTAGTATTATTACCACGGCCGCAAATATAGGCTGAATAAACCATGGCCTGTGTTGGGGTTGTCGGATCCTGGATAATACGGATAACTTTGGCAGATATGCTGTCATCCATCACAGATTCTACCCAGTCAGCGAGGAACATCCCACCATTTCCGGGATAATTGTCAACAGTGATTTCGACCCAGGGTTTTTTGTCATTTCTTCCTTCCGGTTGTTCCGGTGTTATCCATTGGTAGCTTGGGCCGTTTTTTTGTAACCATCCCGCCTGTTTTGCCATCGCTCTCAGCAGTTGTGGAAGTTGGGATTGGGTTTTCCAGGGAGAAGGTTCCAGTTTTATTGTATTGGGTGATCCCCAGTCACCTTCGGAGTCCCGCCAGGTTTGCCCGCAGTCCGGTTGTAAACCACAAGGTTTATCAGGGGCAGAAAGAGGAGTGTTACTCACATCTTCGGCCACTAAATCTGCTGCTGTATTTTGTACAACGATGAAAGGCAATAGGTGGCTGTCGTGAGGTGTTTTATTGTTTAATGCCGGATCAGCAGCATCTTTGCCATAGGCACTGACGATTTCCTGATAAACCAGCTGTGAAAGATTTATACGGTCAGCATTAACCTGGTATCCGGAAAGGACAGTGTTGTCTTTTTCATCCATGGTTGGGTGTAACGTATAGTGTATACGCCATGCGGGGTAAGTTGGTGGTGGCAAGGCGTGGGTAGCGTATTCCAGCGGCCCCATCTGTTGATAATAAAGCAGAGCTGGTTCATCAAGCGTCTGCAGACCATCGGGCGGAACCGGAGAGAGAGTGGTGGCATTCGAGGCCATAGCTGATTGGCAGCCAATGAGCAGTAAACCGGCGAGCTGTTTTAGATGTCTGGTATTCATTTATTCTGTGATCTCGTCGACTATCCGGATAGGTTGTTCAGCTAAGACTTCCCTCGCTTTGGTCTCCCACTTAAGAACGAATTCACCGTTAACTTTTGGCAGTTTAACCGTTGCTGGCTTGTATCCCTGGTCATTTGCTGGCCTGACATAACCATAGGCAATTTGCTTGTTTTTTCCTTTGGCATACAGGCTGATGTAACCGCTCAATCCATCCGGGCCAACTGGTCTGACAGGGAGTTTTGTATCTTTTTCAGCTTGCTCCGGTGCTTCCAGTGACAAATCTGCTGCAGTAATAGTTAGCGGAGCTTCGGTAAGAATCTCCTGGTTTTTAGTGGCCCATTTCAGAGTATAGTCACCCGGCCTGGCAGGCAGACGCAGCTTTGTGGGTTTATAGCCGTTGATATCACCCTCTCTGACATAACCATAGGTCACATGTTTTTGCTTACCTTTGGGGAATAGCTGGATATAACCATCAAGCCCCTCCGGTGCATCAAGCTCAATTTCTAATAAAGTTGCCTGAATGGCAGTATCTGGTGCCTTAAGCGAGGCTTCGATATCGCTAATGATCAACGGCGTTTCAGCTAGTAACTCATTTTTTTTGCTGACCCATTTGAGTGTAAAGTCTCCCGTGAGTGCCGGTAGACGAATGGTGGTGGGTTTATATCCTTCAATATTGTCAGCCTTGACATAACCATAGGCCACGTGTTTTTGTTTATCTTTGGGGAATAGTTGGATATAGCCATCCAATCCGTCAGGTGCATCCAGCACTACATCGACAGTTGTTCCTTTAGGTGCAGATTCTACCGTTGAAATGGTGATTTCAGCTTCGGTAATTGTCAGTGGTGTTTCTGCGAGGACGCGTCGTTGTGATGTGACCCACTTCAGAGTGTAGTCGCCGGGTGTGGCTGGAAGTCTGAAGGTTGTTGGTTTGTAACCGGAAGTACTGTCAGCCCTAACGTATCCATATGCGACATGTTTATCTTTTCCTTTGGGATATAGTTGTATGTATCCGTCGAGACCCTCTGGTGCATCCATGGTTACTTCGATGACCGTTCCTTTATTGGCTGACTCCGCAGCAGTAATACTTATTTCTGCATCAGTAATGGTGAGAGGGGTTTCAGCAATGACACGTTGTTTTTTGGTAACCCATTTTAAGGTGAATTCTCCCGGTATTGCAGGCAGTCGAAATTTCGTGGGTTCATAACCTGAAATTGCTCCGGGTTTAACATAACCATAGGCAATGTGTTTATCTTTGCCGTTTGGATACAGCTGAATGTAACCACCGATGTTGTCATCCTCTGCTTTTAACTCAACACTAATGACAGTTCCTTTGGTGACAGAAGCTGGTGCAATCAGCTCGGCTTGTGGTACCGGAGGTTCAGGTGCAGATTCGGGAGCTTTAGCGGTTTGTTCCAGCGCTGCATTTAGCTCCTGAGCATTACCCGCTGGAATAAATTGCCCACCGGTATTTTCAGCCAGGCAACGCAGCCCGGCCTGGTCTTCTGTCTTCTTAACATCGAAGCCAATGACGTGCGCAGTGAAGTCGACACCCAGTTTTTCCAGCTCAGTACCCAGAGCACATGGATCCATTTTACAGGTTTCCTTGCCATCGCTCAGTAAGATGACAGTGGCCTTTTCCTCAGTGAATTTCAGTGCTTCGGCAGCTTGTTTGACAGCAGCTGATAAGGGGGTTTTGCCTTTAGGATTTAGCCTGTTCACGGTCTGCGTCATTTGTGCAGCATCCAACGGGCCAACCGGAACCAGGGTTTCTATGTCGCTGCAATCCCCTTTGTTGCGATGGCCATAAGCGACGAGTCCTGCTTCACGGCCTTCCGGCCAGTCTTTTACCAGCGTTGCCATGGCTTCGCGGGCAATTTCAATTTTGGTTTTGCCTTCCAGTTGCCCCCACATACTGCCGGATGCGTCAATAACCAGCATCGTTCGCTCGGAATCGGCCTGCGCATGAGTGAGTGGAAGGATGCCTGTAATAACGGACAGGCAGAGGTATGTTAGTGATTTATTCATTGTACCCTCGCTGAAACTAATATGAATCCATTTAATGGATTATAGGTTAATAACCTATCTCTATTATTTCAGCAGGTCAGTGAAATATGCACATTCAGCGAAAAGTTTAGGCTTCTGTTTCTTCACCTTCGATGATAAAGCCAATTTTGCGCTGCGTTGTGCCTTTTGGTAATTTTTCAACATAACACAGCATCTGAACCGTTGCCTGATGTGCCAGCAACATACAGGGCATGTCGTTCAAAGTGCCCTCAATCCGGATGCCATGAAAGCTTTCCTGTGAGAGGCGATGTACCTTGATTTGCCGTCCACCCTGCAAAATAGCCATGACAGCGGGTTGGGCGTTGTCCGGTAATTGTTGACGCCAGTCCATAATCGAATCTGCCAGCTGTCGCATTAACACAGCAGATGATTGATAGCTGTTCTCCATTGCATGTTCTGAAGCATACAACACCGCAGGGGGAACCGGTGATGGTGGTGCTGGTAGCTGGCCTGTTTCCTGTAAAGCCTCGACCACAAGATCAGGATCAGCAATAGCCGGAGAAGCAGTATAAGCTTCCAGCGCTTCCTGCATTGAAGGGTTGTCGAAGGTTTTTTTCGTCATATCGGGTATCTGTATTGTTCGTTTGTTTTCAAGCCTATCCCTGTTTACGGGCAAGGTCGAGATCCGGATCAGGAATTCATGAATATTCCGCTCGTTTTTTTGTTTTTAGCCAGAATTAAGTCTGGTTAAGCAGGTGTTTTGTGCTATTTTCCCGTTTTCTGTAATGAGCAGCAGAGTCAATATTTTCAGGCGGGTATTCCTGCGGTGTTAACGCATTCCGGGGCGCTGTATTAATGGCTTTTGCTTGCGTACTTTGGCGGTGACAAATGCATACTCTGGTTCTTGGTGGCGCACGCTCCGGTAAAAGCCATTACGCTGAGCAGTTGGCGCAGCGTAGCAGGAATGAGGTGGTCTATATTGCGACAGCTGCCGCAGGTGACGGCGAAATGTCGGAGCGTATCCGACAGCACCGTTTATCCCGGCCTGCTCACTGGTTAACGATTGAGGAGCCTGTTGTATTGAATACCGTGCTCCAGGAACAGTCAGCAGCAGACAAGGTGGTTTTAGTTGATTGTCTGACTCTGTGGGTGACGAACCTGTTGTGTAGTGAAGATACGGATTTATTTGAACGTGAAATCACTGCATTGCTGAATCAGGTGAACGAGCTACCGGGTGAGGTCATTTTTGTCAGCAATGAAGTCGGACTGGGTGTTGTGCCGATGGGGGAGTTGTCGCGGCGTTTTGTGGATGAGGCAGGACGACTGCATCAGCGGTTGGCGGCTAAGGTTGAAAATGTCATTTTTATGGTCGCCGGTTTACCCATGGCGATGAAAGGAGAATTGCAATGAGTTGGTGGAATGAGGCTTGTCAGACAAGCGATGCGGATTTTGTTGCCCGGGCTCAGGAACGTCAGGGGCAGCTAACCAAGCCACCGGGCGCGCTTGGTACACTGGAAGAGATAGCTATTCGCTTGGCGGGTTTGCAGCAAAATGATCAACCAGCTGTAGATAACGTGCATATTAGTGTGTTTGCTGCTGATCATGGCATTGTTGCTGAGGGTGTTTCGGCTTTTCCACAGGAAGTAACAGCACAGATGGTGCATAACTTTCTGCATGGCGGGGCAGCAATTAGCGTATTAGCAAAGCAGTTGGGTGCTGCGCTGGAGATTGTTGATGCCGGTATTTTGACACCGCTTCCTGAGCAGGGAGGGCTGATTTTGCAGCGCGCCGGTGAAGGTACTGCGAATAGTGCAAAACAGGCTGCTATGACGACTGCGCAACTGGAGACAGCACTGCAGGCTGGTTTTGATGCTGTGGAAAGAGCATCTGCACAGCAGGCTCAGCTCTTTGTTGGTGGTGAAATGGGGATTGGGAATACCACGGCTGCGACAGCGCTGTATTGTGCATTGCTGGATATGCAGCCGGAACAGGTTGCCGGTGCCGGAACAGGTCTGGATGATGAAGGTATTGCTCATAAGGCCAGGGTACTGGGTCAGGTACTGGATTTGCATCGTGACGCCGGTACGGATGCGATGGAGTGGTTGCGTTGTGTTGGCGGATTTGAAATTGCAGCGTTGACCGGGGCTTATCTTCATGCGGCGCAATGCCGTATTCCGGTCTTGGTTGATGGTTTTATTAGCTCTGCTGCGGCATTGGTTGCTACACGTGTACAGCCTGATGCTGGACAGTGGTTGTTTCTGTCTCATGCATCAGCGGAGCAGGGACACCAGTATGCTATTCCGGCGTTAGGGCAGAAGCCATTACTGGATCTTGGCATGCGTCTTGGTGAAGGTAGTGGAGCAGCAGTAGCAGTGAATATTATGCGTACGGCCTGTGCTCTGCATAATGGGATGGCTACTTTTGCTGAGGCTGCGGTTGCCGGGAAACTGTAATGCCTGTTGAGGGTGGCGTTACCCATATTGATGTGGTGCGCCACGGAGAGGTGGCGACACCAGGATTATTCTGTGCGCCACTGGAAGAGCCATTGAGTGAGCTGGGGTGGAAGCAAATGCAGCAAACCACTCAAAATGTAAGTTATGAGCAGGTGATTTCTTCGCCCAGTCGCCGTTGTGCTGAATTTGCCGGAGTGTGGGCGGCCACAATGTCCTGTGAACCGATGATTATGGATGATTTGCAGGAAATGGACTTTGGGCAATGGATTGGGCGACCTGCTGCTGATATCTGGCAGCAGGATGAGCGTTTGTTACAAACCTTATGGCAGGATCCTGTAAGTTTCATTGCTCCGAAAGGTGAGGCAATGACTGAGTTTATCGCTCGGGTGCGGCTTGCATGGCGGACTATTTTGCAGCAACAGAGTGGTCGGCATGTCGCAGTTTTTACCCATGGTGGTGTTATTCGGATTTTGCTTGGGCTGGCATTGGATATTCCCTATCAAAAAACGCTGGGTTTCGCGCTGGCTTACGGTAGTGCCACTCGGTTCAAGGTATATCCTGATGGGGTGGTGAGTGTTTATGGTGTTGGTGTGAAGCAGTTGGCAGATGCTGCATAAGCCTGACTATGCTTGTTTTCTGATTAAAATATCCCAAGCTGCAGGCCCTCTGCCATGCCAGCGCCCAGCTCGAAGCAGCTGTCAGTAAATTCAGGGCGAAAATCACCGCTGAGTATTAATGGTTCCTGCACATGATTCCAGCGTAACCCGGTAATAATTCGTTCGACGCTGTTTTTGGCTCCCTGGCCATCGTTACCTGCTTTGACGTACAGGGCAATAGATAAACCCTGAGTCTGCTCCAGACAGGGATAGTAAATGCGTTCAAAAAAGTCTTTCAGCGCGCCGCTCATATAGCCAAAATTTTCAGTAGTGCCAAGGATGAGGGCGCCAGCCTGTAAGACATGATTGGCATCAGCTTCAAATGGTGTCAGCACTATAGGCTCAGAGCCGGATGAACATGCACCATTGCCGACAGCGGTGCGTAAAGCCAGAGTGTTAGGGGATGGAGTATTCGCAATAATCAGCAATGGTTTCATGCGATCTAGTCTATTGCAGTGTGACCGGGCTTGCAAAAGATGAAATATCTGAGTGGATGGTCAGGGTAAGAGAAATAGTTTGGTCTGGTTAAGGGTGGTGGGGCCGAAACCCCACCGGTGTCGCTGAGAGGAACTGCTTACTGTGTATGCTTTGGGCATCTCAGTGAATTCTTGGAGTTATGTACCTGGAACAAAGATATGTTCCATTTCCTTTGGTGGTAATTGCTTTATTTTGTGTATGATAGGCAAAGAAGTATAACTTTATTAACGATATAATTAGATATATATATCCTGGAATTCGATAATGAAGCTGGTGCAATTACGTTTGTTAAAAACATTGTTAAGTAATGGAATGAATATCTCACGCGCAGCTGATCAGCATTTTGTCGTACAGTCTGCGGTTAGTCGCCAGCTTAGTTTACTGGAAGAAGAACTGGGAATGCCATTATTTGAACGCAAAGGTAAGCGTTTAGTAGAACCGACACCGGTTTGTAAGGCGCTGGCCAGAGAGGTGGACGGTATTGAGCAGTCACTGGAGAATATTCGTGCTATTGCGGATGATTTCAGAATGGAAACCAGTGGCGAGGTTAAAATTGCGACAACGCATACACAGGCGAAGTATTTCCTGCCGGAGGTAATGCTGGAGTTTCGTCAGCAATATCCGGCTATCTCCATCCAGCTTTTACAGGGAACACCAGCACAATTGGTGGACATGCTGCGGGAAGGTAAAGCTGATATTGCAATTTGTACGGAAGAGATTGGTAAAGCATCTGGCTTACTGACAGAGCGCTGTTATGACTGGAATCATGCTTTGGTACTCCCGGAAGGGCATGAACTGGGTGAGGGGGAGTTGACTCTCGAGCGTATCGCACAGTTTCCATTGCTGACTTATGTCTTTGGTTTTACCGGCCGTGGCAAGTTACACAGTGCATTTCTGGAAGCGGGCTGCGAAATGAATGTATCGTTTGCTGCGACGGATACGGATGTGATTCTCAGCTATGTCAGACTGGGCCTGGGGGCTGGTGTTATTGCTAAAATGGCTTACTCACATATCCATGATAATGATTTGATCTTGCGCGACCTCTCGCATTTGTTTCCGGTATCGACAACACGTGTTGCCTGGGCGAAGAATAAATACCTTCGTGCCTATCATTCTGATTTGGTTAGCCTGTTGCTGGAGCATGGGGAGAGTGAAAACTGGTATGCGTGACCGGTGTATCCGGTATGATGCCCGACTATTGCTGAATAGACGTGTTTTGCCTTTAGTGGAATTAACAGGAAGTAAAAGATGACTAAACCCTGGTGGCAGGAAAAATCGCTCTCGGAAATGAATCAGGAGGAATGGGAAAGCCTCTGTGATAATTGTGCAAAATGTTGTTTGAATAAGCTGGAAGATGAAGACGATGGTACGGTGTATTACACCGATGTTGCCTGTGACCTGCTGGATGCGGGTAGCTGCCAGTGTACGGATTATGCAAACCGTGAAAAGTTAGTACCGGATTGCCTGCGTTTAACAGTGGATAATCTGGATCAGTTATATTGGATGCCACCTGGTTGCGCATATCGTCTGTTGCATGAAGGAAAAGACTTGCCACCCTGGCACCATCTGGTTTCCGGTAGCAGAAAGACGATTCATGAGGCAGGTGAGTCGGTTGCCGGGCGTTTTGTTTATGCAAAGGAGGTTGATGAAAATACATGGGAAGAGCGAATAGTGGAATGGCCGCTGGACAACAGGAATTAAGCAGCCTGCGTTTGGATCGGTGGTTATGGGCAGCGCGGTTTTTTAAAACCCGCCAGCTTGCGGTGGAAGCGGTTAGCGGCGGGCATGTACATGTTAATGGTGACCGGGTTAAGCCTGCGCGGGCAGTACGTCCGGGCGATGAGTTGAGAATAAAGAAAGGTTTTGAAACCTGGGTTGTCACCATTCTTGGTCTGAATGATAAGCGTCGCCCGGCTAAAGAGGCCGTTTTGTTGTATCAGGAAGACGAGCATCACCGTGAACAGCGGGAAGAACAAATTGAAATACGTCGTCTGCACGGTGTAAATATTCCAACCCGGAAGCCTGATAAGCGTGAACGACGTAAACTGGAGTCCTTCAAACAATCCTGGTAGGCAAAACGAGTTTGGTTGCTCTCTTCGGTGGTTGGTTAACTAAATCATAAGTACGCCATGATACGTTCAATTTCATTCTTCATGCGTAGAACACAGTCACGGCCTTCCTGAATGGCTTCTTCGGCCCGGTAAAATTCAAGCAACCCGAGATCGCCAACGCGTGGATTGAGTAAAATTTCCGGCGGGTCACCCACCATGCGACTACGGGTGATTTTATCCTGCATGATATAAATTGAGCCTGCTACTGCATCAACGATGCCGGGTGGCGGGTTTTCATCTTTCTGGTTTGGAAACAGGCTGTTTGAGTATTCTTTCAGTGTTCCGGTGACATTGCTAAGCAGGGAATTATCAGCACTCTCACCAGATGTTTGTTCATCATTATCCGCTGCTTTTGTGTCAGCTGCAGTCTCTGGGTTTTTCTTTTTTTTCATTGCACTCAGGACGTTGCTGTTAAGATTAACGGCAATAACGATATCTGCCCCCATTGCTTTGCACAAAGACACAGGTACCGGATTAACTAAACCGCCATCTACTAACCAGCGGTGGTGATATGAGACTGGTGGAAATAAACCTGGCAAGGCTATTGATGCCCAGACTGCATCAACCACCTTATCTTCACGCAGCCAGATTTCCTGACCACTATGTAAGTCGGTTGCTACCGTGGCAAATTGCGTTTTAAGACCCTCAATACTTTGTTGTTCAGCACAGATATGCTGGTGAAAAACTTCACGTAGTTTTTGCTGGTGGATAACGCCATTAAATGAGGTTTTTAGCTCGAAGTAGCGCATCATATCAAGCTTGCTGAATGATAGTGCCCACTTTTCAAGTTTGTTCAGGTTCTCTGCCACGTAGGCCGCCCCAACAATGGAGCCAATTGAACAGCCGCAAACGATTTCAGGCCTGATGCCCATATCATTTAATTGCTGTAGGATACCAATGTGTGACCAGCCCCTGGCTGATCCACTGCCCAGAGCTATACCAATGCGGGGCCTGTTATTGTTATACATAAATCAGATTTACCGAATATTGGAGAGTAGGGCTTCACTATAACGGATGTGATGGGCTGAAAGGAAAGTATACGTTTCAGAATGACAAAAGTTTCTATGTATAATTCAGTGTTCTGAACGGTTTACAGCAAAAATCAATGGATAATTTTGCCGGTCTTTTTAGCCAATGTTCTGGCTTTAACATCACTGCTTATTCTGTTGAGGTGAGTGCTGTAAGAAATGCGATGAGATATTGTTTCTCTTCTGCTGATAATTCCAGTGCCTGCAAGTGGGTTTTATCTGTTTCCAGCTGTGTATAATGGTCGATAACCTCAGCCAAAGTTTTACTGCGGCCGTCGTGAAAATAAGGTGCAGTATTACTGACATTACGCAGTGTCGGGGTTTTAAAGGCGCCCCAGAGGCTATGGCGATCACGCTGCATGAATTTGAGATCATTGCATTGCTCATCTGATGCATCGCTGTAATCTCCCAGGCAGTTGAAAGTGTCAAATCGGATTTTATCTAAAGCAGCAGCCCGGCCAGAGTCAGTGCCTGCACGTCCGGTACCCACATTATGAAAAGATTGGTTCGTGAATAGTGGCCCAAAATGGCAATTGATGCACTGTGCCTTTGGACTGATAAACAGGCGTAATCCGGCTAGTTCAAAATCATTAAGGTGTTTATTGTCATGCTGTCCACTGTTGTAAGCATCCACATAGTCATCAAACCGCGTTCTGAGCGGCTGAATGGTTGTGATAAATGCAGCAAGTGCTTTGCCGGTATTAGCAAAGAGCTTGTTGATTGAACGTTTGTTTACGGCTGGTATATTTTTCCAGGCTTTGATTTGCGTGATGGTGCCTGAAGGTTGGGCATTATCGGGTAAAGCTAATAAGTCTGGTAATTCATTTGAGCCAAAAACGTCGGTATAAAGGGTGTTGTAGGTTGGGTCAGTGAACAGTAGCTTCGCGACATTGGTGCGTGAGAAATTATGTTCGGCAGCATTTTCAAACGGTGCGAGGGCCTGTGACCACAAGCTGTCTTTGCGACCATCCCAGAAAAACCAGGTGTTATGAGCGACACCATGAAGAGAAGGGGTATTACGCTTACCGATTTTTTGCCCTAGAGCAATAATGCGGCCATCAGTGAAGTAATTATCAGGATGATGGCAGGTAGCACAGGAAATTTCCCCATTTTGACTCAGCCGTTTGTCAAAGAACAGTTTTTCACCTAAAGCTGCTGCAGATGGGTTCTGTGCGTACTTATTGCTGTGATCTGGTTTCGTTTGTAAAGCATTTAATGACAAAGAGTGGATAACTTGCCACTCAGCATTGCTCCATGATTTATGGGTATTACCTAAAAATTTTGTGAGTAGCAGACCACTACTGGTGATGAGGAGAAGGGTTAATGCCAGCCAAATCCGCACAGTTTTTTTAAGTCTGAGGTTTGAGATGGCTGGCATTCTTTATGAGATCGTCCGGTTAATCAGATGACAAAATCGAAGACAATTTGATCCTGGCCTAATTCGCCATGGATCTTGAAACCCAGTAACCAGGCCCCCGGCATATTGTATTTCAGCCCATCAATACGATAATCACCTTTGGTCTGTAAGCGAAGAAGAGGCATTGTTGGCAGGCCATGCCCATGTGCAGGCATGCCGCCTTCAACTTGTGCTAACTGGAGATTGGCTGCATCACCGTTCATGGTTTCAAACGTTATTCGGCAATTTTGAAATGCTCCCGTTTCAGGCGGTGTGCCACATTCCAGTGTTGCCTGATAACGGCCATACGCACCGGGTGCTTTCTGCTGCCACTTATTCGTGGCTGATTCTGCGTTACAGCCAGCCAAAATCATGCAGGCGGTGAATATGGATAAACGTTTGATGCTCATGGCAGTAACCTCCTTACTGGTATGTTATGCGTAGATTATCAAAAGCAGCCTCTACAATACTTCCTGTGCCACCATCAGCTGTTTCTATGTCCAGATAAATGGATTGACCGGAAAACTCACTCAGATCAGACGTCAATGTTTTCCAGATGCCCGGTTGGTTCTTAGCCTGGCCCCTTTGCTGGAAAATAGGCTGTCTCTGACCATTTTGGGTAACAACATACAAATGTAAATAGTCTGCATCTGTTGTGTTCCATAGATGAGCAAAATAGTAATCCAGCGTCAGTTGATAGCCACTCTCAGCCGGAAGGCGGATAAGAGGAGAGCGAACAGTAGTTTTACCACCATCAATATCATGGCTACCGACGGTTGCACCTGCTGAATACCCCGTTACCATGGCTTTTCCACCGCCTGCAACAGGGCCTGGTTGTATCGTAATTGCCTGAAAACGGGTTGTTTCGGGTATGCCATGATTCCACTGGCCAGCACTTGCAGTATCATCGCCTAATGGATTCAATGTCCAGCTACTCCCCTCGTCAAAGTTATCTTTGAAGACAGTTTCACCGCGGGTACCGGTAGTTTCGGCTGTATTGTTATTGGTTGCCGAAGCGTTGCCTGTTTGCTCGATACGAATATTGTCTACTGCTGCTTCAACAATACTGCCACTACCGCCATCAGCAGCCTCAATCAATAACCAGACCTTGTTGCCAGCCATATCACTAATATCATGATCCAGTGTTTTCCACTCAGCTACACGATCTGTTGACGTGCCTTTATCGAATAAGAGTACTTTACGATTACCAGTCTCACTGACCACCGTAATTCTCAGGAAATCAGCAGCAGTTGTGTTGCTGAGGTGAGCGAAATAATAGGCCAGTTTGACTATGAATTGGTAGTTTGCGGGCAGTTCAAAAACTGCTGAACGAATGCTGGTTATTCCACCGTCGATATCGTTTGAACCAACCAAACTACCGGCAGAAGCACCTGTAACGAGGGCTCTGTTGCCACTGTAGGCATTATCACGTTGCATTATCATGCCCCGGTGTGATGTTGTCTGTGGGTTACCAAACTCCCACTGGCCTTTTGTTGCGCTATCATTGTTATTGGGGTTGCGTTTCCATCCCGCCTCGGCAGACTCGAAGTTGTCTTTATAGATTACGGTTGTAGTATTGCCGGAATCTGAGTTGCCGGAATCTGAGTTGCCGGAATCTGAGTTGCCGGAATCTGAGTTGCCGGAAT
>JBMZDK010000088.1:0-14380 GCA_049614265.1 Thiolinea sp. | reverse complement strand
CGTTTGTCTGATGAGACCTGCTTCCGGTTCTCCCCAAAAACTACCGGGAATATCCTGAGTTTCGTCCAGGGTATTGAGGGTTAGCCGGTAACGATTTAGCAGTTGATTAATTTCAGTGAAATTACACTCTGAACAGCGCAACACATCCACATCGTTAGTTTGACTTTGACTGTGGGAGTCGCAAGCCCCCACAGATGCTGAATCTTGTACATGCATACTGCCATTGTTTGGCACTTTTTTATCTCGTGGTCAAAATATCAAAGTTACTTACTGCAACAGGTATTTGCCACCTGTTGCCACAACAACTGTTATCAGACCAAGCAGAAGGTTAATACCAATCAGAATACGTATCTGGTTGAGCGCTTTTGCTCCGTCTGGCCAGCGGGTGTCATCGACTGCTCGTTTCAAACGACGGTAGGGTGCAAAAAACACGTGCAAAAAGATCAGCATCATAACCAGTCCAAGGCCATGCATTATATGCACAAATAATGGAGTGCTGGCCATGCCTCCATAATACTGCGAGATCATCCAGTAGCCGGAGGCCAGGATAATCACAACCGATACCCAAACCCATGGGAAGAAGCGGCTGAATACTGCTTTCCATAGACTCAAGCGCATCGGCGGTTCTAATAGTGATGCTGCTGAGGGGCGCAATGCATTGTAGGCGAAAAACATACCGCCTACCCAGATAACGGCTGCAAGTACGTGTAAACTTAAAGCGACAGACATATTTCTGCTCCTGTCAGGCTCTTACCGGATAGTTATAGTAGTCGTCTTCATAACCTAATTCAGATGAATCTGCAACACGGTTTAGTAATAAGCCAGCAACAGAAAGCCCTGATTGACGCAGGCGCTTGAGTGCATTGTTGATGGTGGTTGTACGGGTGTTCTTAGAATCAATGGCAACAACGGTTAACGTAGCCAGAGAAGCAAGAATCATGGCGTCTGCCAGGCCCAGAATAGGCGGGCCATCAATAACGATCATATCGTAATTCTCGGCAGCGGCCTGCATCAAATCTTCCATGCGGCGGCTGGCCAGCATTTCAGCCGGATCGTGTGCAATCTTACCTGCCGGAATAATATCGAGGTTATGCACATTGGATGTTTGTGCCAGTTCATTAAGTCCAACTTCACCAGCCAGATAACCACTTAGTCCATTATGCTCTTTACTTCCCATGATGTTATGCAAAGAAGGGTTGCGCAGATCTGCATCAATTAATAATACCCGGTTACCGGCATGCGCATAAGTGCTGGCGAGATTGACCGATACTGTTGTTTTACCTTCGTTTGCCTTTGTGCTGGTAATAAACAGGACATTGTTGCCATCGGCTTCACGCAGTTTGAAGCGTAGCGTTGTGCGCAGTGTACGGAATGATTCAGCCAATGTTGAGCGTGGCTCTGTGAGGGCCATCTGCGCCATCTTGCGGGGATTTTTTTCACGAACTGATGGAACAATGCCCAGAACCGGTAGCTGTGTTTGACGCTCAAGGTCATTAATATCTTTAACGCTGTCGTCCATGAATTCACGCAGGAAGGCGAATGCTAAGCCGAGTAATAGTCCCAAAATCGTCGCAAATGCCAGGTTTGTAGACAGTTTTGGCTTATGCTTTTTGAGCGGGATTTGTGCTTTATCGATAATCATCAGGTTACTGGAGCCTGCTGTACCCGCAACACTGATTTCCTTCAGGCGTTGTAATAATCCCTGATAAGCGGCCTGATTCGTTTCAACTTCCCGCTGCAGTGTCTTATAAGTAGTCGTTTTACCTTGTACCTGAAGTGCTTTGCGCTGCTCATCCATCAGTTCATCACGAATTAACTCTTCACGTTTTTGTGCATCTTTTAATTCTTCCTGACGGCTGCTGTCTGTTTTAATGGCTATGACTTCGCGCTGTGCTTTAACCAGTTCTTCCGACAGTTGCATAATCGCGGTGGTGCTGGTGGTGGATTCCTTGTTATCCAGCTGGAGAATAGTGTACTCCTGAGCGTAATCACTCAGTTTTTTCTCAGACTCCTGCAGTTTAAGTTTGGCAGCAGAGATTTGTTTCCCCAAAAATGCTTCTGCTTCTGATGTATCCTGCTGGCGTCGTTCTTTGTTCATCGCGACAAAGTTTTCTACGATTGAGTTAGCTACTGCTGCCGATTGTTCAGGGGTCGCACCTTCAAAGTGAACGCTGACCAAACGCGAATTTTTAATTGGCTCAATGTATAGATTTTCTGAAATTGCGGCGTTAAGGACAGACTTTTCATTAGTACCTTCAGGGGGAAGGATAGTTGATTTAATTTTGCCTGCAAGAGATTGCCGGATGACATCGTTATTGAGCTTGAGACTGTCAATCACGCGGTCAATCAAGCCGTAACTGCGAAGTAATTCGAACTGTGTTTGATAGAAGTCCCGGGTATCACGAATGTCGCCATTCGAAAGAAAATTATCATCTACAATCTTTGAAGCTTCCCGTTCAACCTGCAGAGTTGCACTTGCACGGTAAAGTGGGCTACTCAGCAAAGTGAATACAAGTGTTAACAACAGGACAACGGCCATAATAGAAAAAATGGTCTTTTTTTGTCTAACCAGGGTTTTCCAGAATCCGCGGAGATCAAGGCTTTCCTGGGTTTTAGCAAAGTCGGGCATTTGGAAATTGTCCTGTGCTGTTTGATTCGGGTTTTGCATAAGTCATACTTCTTGAAAGATTGTTTATCTTGAGATCTCTGAGGAATGGATTCTAGCAACTCTTTCCATCAGCAGTGTATTAATTTGTCAGGACAAAGTCTGCCCTGAGCGTTTATGTCTTACCACTTTTACCAGATGAGCCGTAAAGTGAATTAATGATACGCCTTAGCGGGGTTTCAAAATACTTGAACGAGACAATCGAAAGGATTGTTAGCAGTAAAGCAAACAGATAAAAATGCAGATTTGCATCCATCGGTAACCAGCTACCCAATGTGCGATCATAAATTCCATATACCGGGCGTTGGAGTATATAAAGCGAATAGCTGGCCTCTCCCAGCAAGAGCAACAGTGGAATGGAAAATACTTTTTTGATCAGGCCGTTGTTCTGCGCCAGTATAACGATTAAAGCGAGAAACAGTGGCGCAATTAATCCATTGTTATAGTCAATGAGCAGGCCTGCTGCAGCCTCAAGTGAAGTTTCATAGATCAGTGCAAGACAGATTGCCGTTGTTACCAACAAAGCAAGCAAGCCATTCCAGCGGTTATTTAAACTATTGAATTTACCATCACAAAAGTATACGCCGGTTACAAAGCCTATCATAAAGGTATTAATATGCATGAGAGGATTGTAGTAGATGAATTCATGCAAAGGGGATGCTGGTGCATAGTTTGGAAGGTTGTGGAGCCAGGTTTGTACGACTTGAGATAAAAGCCAAACAATTAAACTGATCAGCAACAGCTGTTTTAGTCTGTCTTTGCGCACAATAAAAAGTAAAATTGGAAAGCTAAGATAGAAAAACAGTTCTACAGAAATTGACCAGCCCGGTGAGTTTAGGGTCATGGCATAACCGGGTATCCAGGCTTGTAACATACTTAAACTGAGTGCAACAGTCAGAGGGTCGCTGCCATCGCCACGTAAGTTGGCAGCAATCATTAGCAGCAATGCAACCAGGTAAACAGGATAAATTCTTGCCAGGCGCGCCAACCAATATTTCCATGTATTAAAGTTAGCAGCATTATCATGCTTTAGTGGGGCATAGTAGGCAACAGCCATGATGAAGCCGGATAAGACAAAAAAGTAACTAACGGCTATTGGGCCAGCAGTAATAATGGGCTTTAACAAGCTGTTGCTTGCGGGAAAAGCGTTTTGACCGAAGTGAAAAAACACAACGGTCAAAGCTGCCAGATAGCGGGTAAAAGTTAGTTGATCAAGTTTCAAGATGCAGGCCTGTTGCTGAAAACTTAGTAGGCGTTTTTATCAGATAAGGTTTTAAAGGCGGTAACAAAGATAATTCGCAAATCCAGCCACAAACTCCATGAACGAATATACTCCATGTCACATTCAACCCGCTTTTGCATTTTATACAAAGTATCGGTTTCACCGCGCCAGCCATTTACCTGTGCCCATCCGGTAATACCAGGCTTCATAAGGTGACGCATCATATATCCGGGAATCAGCGCTTTATACTCCTCGTTATGGGATACTGCATGGGGACGAGGGCCAACGATTGACATATGTCCTTGTAAGACATTAAAAAACTGTGGCAGTTCATCCATTGATGTTTTACGCAGTATTGCGCCAACACGGGTAACTCTAAGGTCATTTCGTGTTGCCTGCTTCACCACAGAATTACCATCTTCACATACTGTCATTGTGCGAAATTTCCAAACCTTGAACGGCTCGCCTTTTAAGCCATGCCGGGTTTGTTTGAATAGTATTGGTCCTGGTGAAGTCAATTTCACGGCTGCAGCAATGATTGCCATCAAAGGCAGCAGCATAACCAGTAAAACAGAGCCAATCACCAGGTCTTCAATGCGTTTTACAAAGGCACTTTGAACAGAAATTGGTGCGTCATAAATTGATAATACAGGTGTATCTGCGATCTCCAGATATTTGCTGTGCACCAGAGAATTTGTAAAGCTGTCCGGAATTAAGCGAATAGGAGTTATGGTGTCAGCTAACTGATTGATAATACGGGTGGTAAAGGCTTTTTGATTAGAGGGCAGGGCCAGGTAAATCTGATCCCAGGTGCCCATCTTGGCATCCTCAATCATTTTATCGAGGTCGCCGATATGAGCATGTCGTCCTGTCAAGGCTTCTTCCTGACCCGGTTTAGCATCGTGTGAATAAAAGCCAGCAATCTGTAGGCCAGATTCAGGCTGGCTTTGGATTGCTTGTGCGAACTTAAGGCCAGCATCGGTAATGCCGACAATGGCAATATTGTGATTGCGAATACCCAGTTTTTTGAGATGTGATAGCAGAGTCCGCAGCAGAAAACGATTCAGGATGAGCAGAGCAGGTGTCAGGATTAACCAACTGATTAAAATTAGACGCGAAAACTGTTCTGAGGTTTTGGCAGCAAAAATAACAAAAACCAGAATGAAAAAAGTGGTGAGCCAGGTAACGATCAGGCGCATAACTTCATCACGGAAAAAGGGTCGTCCACTCCAGGAGGTATAGATATCAGTAAAACGGCCCACAAGACCAAAAATGAGAGAACCACCTAAACCTGCTGCAAGGTAACCTTCCAGGTTATAGGTGCTTGAATAAAGTGAAGCAAGCAATACGATACTTAATATCACAAGGGTATCAGTACTGCGGTAGATGAGTTCAGAGCTGATTTTTTTATCTACCATTTTGAGTCGTCCGTCCACAAAGTCATTATTCACAGTTCTTTAATTTTTACTGCGAATTTTATTGTCAAAATGCTTGTGCTGAAGTAGCTCTGATAAAAAAACAACAGTTCTGAGATGTGTTTTTTTCAGGGAGTCAGAGCAATTCCTAACAATCGTGTATCACACAAGCATAGCTAAAATATGGTGGTCAAAAGACACTCAGTCCACCGGTTTAGCGCTCCTAACTATAGCTTATTTTTACTACCTTTGTAGCAAAAATAATACAAAGCGGTTCATTTTCAGGATGATCGATATTTTTCCATTTTACACTCTCTGGCGGGAAGACTGGTCGGTTTCCCAACGGTAAGTTTCAAGGTTCCTGAACTGTTGTTTGGCACGAAAACGGATAATAGTGGCGATTGCCATATACACCGCTACCGATACAAATGCAGGGCTTAATAATTTGTTCAGCAGAATACGGGAGTAGGGTTTGCGTTCTGCTTTTGCACAAAGGCCTTCATGAGCCAGTTGCATATTACCCAGTCTGGCCCGCGTTTTAATTTTAATTAATGATCGCAGGTCACGGGGTGCTGTAATAAACACTTTGGTTCCGCTGACATTACCTCTTTCATTGGAGGTGAACTGGCAACGTACAAAACCATCATCATTAATAATAGAAGGAAAATTGGAAAAGCGCTTGCGTCCTTGCGAAGAAATTACAAAACTGCAGGTTGCGACGACTCCATCCCGGATATACGGTAAGGAAAGCCAGACACGATAATATTGTTTAACCAGCCATGATGATTGTGAAGTGTCGATTTCTGGCTCGGGTGCGGCAAGCAGTAATTCGCCAGATTCCATGGCTGCTGAAATTGTACTGATTGCATTTTCTGACAGTCGTGTATCAGCATCAATATAAAATACCGGCCAGCTTGTAACATGTTTTTCAGCTTCATTAAGTGCATTAACTTTTGAAGGTGTTGCAATGTCCAGACAAGTCACTTCCGGATAATTTACGCGTACAATTTCTGCGGTGTCATCACTACAGCCATTACAGGCAACAATAATTTTGTCGATGCCTTGTTGATGGCACAGGCTGTTAAGGCAATTTTCTATGACATTGGCTTCATTATGAGCCGGAACGATAACGCTGGCCATTTACTGATACCCCTTTAACCAGTCGGTACGTTGTTCAAAAACAGTGCGCCATTCCCGGCTTTGTTCTGAGTCAGGTTTTAAAAACTTATGCAGAATATGTTTATTCAATACATAAAGAAATAGTAAAAATTTATAGGAGGGACGTTTCCAACTGCTGACATGGCGGTTGATTAATTCAACTTTGCCTTTCAATAATTTGATCAGCTTACCGGAGAAACGGGAATGGCTAACTCCGCCATGGTGAATCAGTCTGGCATCAGGGGTTACGATGGGTTGGTAACCTTGTTGTTTTGCCCGCAGACAATAATCTGCTTCTTCAGCGTACATAAAAAATTGAGGATCAAGTCCACCGAGCTGGTTCCAAACGTTATGAGTAGTAAGAAAGAAACATCCGGACAGAATATCGACCGCTTTCACTGTGTCACGCTGCCAGCAGCCATAATTTGCCATATTAAAAAAGCAGCTGCCGCTGAATACTTTGCTCAAACCAAGAGCGCTAAACAACAAAGTACTGAATGTTGGTTTTGACCAGGCGTGTTGCGTATTCAGAGAGTGGTCGTCATTGAGTGTAACGCCACCCCAGATGCCATTGCTCGGGTTGTTATTAGCGAATTTCACCAATTTATCAATAGCACCATCAAGCACCTGAGTATCCGGATTCAGCAACAACAAATACTTTCCGCTTGCTTGTTCGACGCCAAGGCAAACCCCGCCGGCAAACCCCAGATTTTCTCCGGATTCTATGAGCTTTATGTCCGGAAAATGGTTTTTTAATACTTCAACAGAATTATCAGTCGAGGCATTGTCAACGACAATAATTTCAAACGATGTTGCCGATGTTTCCCGGTAAACTGCGTTAATGGCATGGCGTGTATGTTCAGCAGTATTGTATGAGACTAATATAATGCTGAGTTCAGGCTTATTCATGCCGCTGCCTCATCGTGAATCAAGCGCCCAAATGGTCTTGTGCGAATGCCGGAACGAATTACTTTTGCCGGGTTGCCTGCCACGATGCTGTTGGATGGAACATCCTTTGTTACTACGCTGCCGGATGCCACAATACATTCATCGCCGATATTGACGCCGGGCATGATGATAGAGGCACAACCAATGAAGCATTTTTTGCCAATACGTGTGCCATACTCAGTTCCACCTGAATGCCGTTCTGTGGAAAAATCGTGTGAGAGTATGATTGCATCAAAAGCCACCAGGGTTTCCTCTTCAATAGAAATGGCCTGTGGATTGGTTTTGTCCATTCTGGCTTTGAGTGATATCCGAACGTCTGGCGCAAGTTTCATGCCGTAAAACCTGCGCAAATACCAGTTGTAGACCCAAAGCAGGCTGTGTCTGAAATGTATTATCCACAGAAAGACCTTGGGGCTAACGAACTTTGGCCTCATTGTTTTCCCTCACTTTGTCATGTTGTTGCTTGAGGTTGCCATGTTTCCGGCAGCGGTACCGGATTCAGGTTGTAGTGTATACCTCGCCCAGCCAGCCGCTCCTAACATAAAGAATAACAGCGGTTGTAGTTTGCCGAAGTAGTCTACGGTAAAGCCAATTAATATCAATGACATAAATGACAGAAGCCACGCAGTCACCATCCACCTCACTGAGTCGTCCTGTTGATTGATTCGGTTCAACGTATTGAATACAACATATAAACAGGCAACGAGTAACAGCAAGGCGGCGAAAATACCGTGTTGTAGCGTAAGTAGCAACCAGAAACTATCAATACTATCCCCCATCCACTGTTTCCAGTAGGGGCGTGTCCAGTCATTATGTGCAATGCCGAGTATAGGATTATTAATAATATCATCCATACTGTATTCCCATTGCAACATGCGGAAGTAACCGGTGTTGGGGTTAAATGTGAGGTAAGAAATCAATATCCCGAAGAAGCCACGATTGGATGCTGCATTAAGTAGCATGGCTCCTGCAATTCCGCTAAAGAACACACCAACCCATAGCCGTCTTGCACTATCCCAGAATTTAACCAGCAAAACGGTTACGCCCTGAAAAATGACAGAGAGCAGAGGGGCAGATGACAGTGTCATTATCATTGACAGCAATAAGCCGAATAGTCCGACACCATTGCCGAAGGAGCGCCAGCGCAGAAAAGCGATGATCGCGAACGGGAAAAACATAGCTGCCAGGGTGCCAAATAATATTGGATGTGCAAAAACGCTGGTTGCCCGCATAATGCCACCACGAATGTAATGGTGGGTGTACAGACGGTAATCCAGAGACTTGTTGCCGGTTAGCTGTTCAGCAATTTCATGTAGAATCCGGTGTTTAGCAAAGGACTCATACATAGTCACACCCAATAACAGGGTGAGAATAATGACAAAGGTTTTATTAAAACTATAGAAACGTTGAGGAGAGTTAATGTACAGGCGTGCCAGGTAAAATGCACCCAGCGTTTCCAGAGCATAAAGTCCGGTGGATTCGATAGCTTTCTGCAGGCTGTGATTATACCAGAAGCTGGAGAATGCCAGCGCAATCAGGCCAAATAACAGAATATCAGCCAGATCCATTTGTTTGAGTAATGTGTTCAGATTGAAGAAGGCATAAATCAATGCCATACCCAGAACGATACGGTAAGCCTCAATACGCACACTTCCGGCCATGGTGTAGAACTCAACCGGAATGAAGATGGAGATGATAAACAGGATGGCAATGATTCTTAGCATATTGGTTTAATCATAGTCTTTCATGAGACGTTTTTTCGCAAAAAATAAAACGACGCCGCCAGTCAGTGCCAGATTAGCCAGTAACGAGGCAGCTGCTGAGCCTTCAATCCCAAACTGAGGTATCAGGATAATATTGGCGAGTATATTAATAGCCAATGCTGCGTACAGCACCTTGTTCAATGTTTCCGCCTGTTTCTCGGCGATAAACATGAGTGAGAATGGCAGGCTCAGTGCCCGGATAAACTGTGCTGCCAACAAAATCAGCAGGGCGTAAATGGCAGCAACATATTGTGGGCCAAAAATACTGAGAATAAATTCGCCCAACAGCCCGACGCAAAGTACAAAACTACCCAAAACACCAGCAACTAATAATGTGCCCTGCCAGAAGAAACGTTTTAGTCTTTCAGGGTTATTGTCACGAATTTTTATCAGGCGTGGATAAATAGTCGCTTCCAGAGCGGTAAGGAAAATGCCACACACAAAAGCGACCCGAACCGCACTGCTGTATAGTGCAACATCTTCATTTGGCAGGAAAGCGGCGACCAGAATGGCGTCAATCCATAACATCAGGAAGGATACCATCACAATGGGAGCCAGAGGCAATGACTGATCTAATACCTGTTTGATTGAGAATGTGGCTGTACGACGGCTAAATAACTCAGACCACCATGAGCGAACCAAAAACAATGACAAGCCGCCAGCGAGCAGGAGTGATGCCAGGTAAATCCACAGATAATTTTGATTTTCCGGAAAATATAGCCAAAACAATGACAACAGGCCAAGCATAGTCATTGCGGGCAACGCATTCTGGGTTAGCAATGACTCCGTGATGCGGTGTGTGGCTTTCATGAAGATGGCATGTGTGGAAATCATATTCCAGCAGAGGATTCCAACTGCGCCTAAGGTCAGGGGTAACAGGTGTATCTCATTATCAAACAGCCAGCTTTTCAGGAGCGGACTGCTCACTATCCACCCCAGCATAAAAATTGCAGTGCTGACCAATAACATGCGATATGCACTGTGCAGGAATTTACCTTGCTCAGTATGCAGCGATTCATCGTCGGGCAGTCTGGCGACGTCACGAACCAGCCAGTGTTCAACGCCCAAACGGCTGAATAATGAAACACCGGTTAACAGGATAATCAGTGTTTGAATCATACCTGCCTCATTCGGTGGCAGGTTGCGGGTCAGAATGACCGTCACTACAAAATTTAATACTACCCCGGCACCGCGTGCCGCAATCGAAATCAATGATTGCAGAATGAGTGAAGGGTTGTTCAGTTTCATGACATCAGTGTCTGATCGATGAAATCGATCAGGTCAGTGCGTTGTGAAAGATCATGTTGTTCACCGCTGCTGAGTTCATTCTTGCGTGCCAGTAAAGCCTGCATTTGTTCACAACTGGTTGCTGTATAAACACCCGCTAGCTTGCCCATCCATTCCAGACCATCAGCCTGATGATCATTGCGATGTTCTCCTAGCTTGTGCTGACGATTCATGACAATAATCGGTTTGCGGTTTTCCAGAGAGGTAATGATGTTTCCCATGCCCGCGTGAGAAATGATAAGTTCAGCAGCTGTCAGCTTTTCATTAAATGCATCGGTTGTCATGAATCTGTCCCAGCTCGCATGCTGTGGCGTGTATTGGCCTTCAGCAATTTGAGCGTGAACCGGTACATGATTTGCCATTGCCCATTCATCAACACATCGGATCAAACGGTCAAAGGGGAATTGGGTGCCAACCGCTACGAAAATCACAATACCGAGCCCTTATGCAAAATGCGCTGTTCATCACTCAGGTGCGGCCATTGCGTGAGGAATGTGTCGGCGTGTTTTTGAATTAACCGGCCTGCCCGGGAGATTTTTTGTACATTGGCAATGCTATCTACCCAAATTGTACGGATACGGAATAGCTTGCCTAACAGGATTGCGACTGCACCGGGGGCTGCGCCAGTGGACATGATGGCGTCAGGGCGTTCTTTCAGTAAAATCCAGGCGACCTGCAGGGCACATGGAATTAGTTTCCATTTATCATCAGCGCTGACATCTACTACTGAGTAAATTTTCTGATTTTTCTTTGCCTTGAATAGTTTGTCCGGCATGGCATAGACAATATGATGTTTATCTTCCAGGCCCTGGCATAGACGGGTCAGCTGTATCCAGTGACCACCGGGTGATGAGATGGCGAAGATCTTTTTGCCTTTGCTCATGATTCTGCCATCGGTTTGCGGAGGTAAAATGCAGCCTGATCCCCTTGGTTAAGGGCGTTTAGCTCATGAGCACGTTTTTCAAAGCCCCGGATTTCTTTGCTGGTAAACGGAGATTTTTCTTTTGATTCAGCCCAGGAGTTTTCTGAACGCAATGGAATGTCTTTTTCATACTGTTCACTTCCCCAAAACTGGAAAGCATTGGAATCGTAAACAACATCTTCGACTGTAAAACCGGTTTGTTCGGCCAGTTTCCCAATGCTTTCCACTGAATGCAGAAATAAGTGGCGTGGTGCATCCAGCTGTGACCAGTTCACACCATAGTGTTGCCAGGCATAAGAAGAAACAGTCGGTACTCTTAACAGGGCTATGCCCCCTGGCTTAAGTTGATTGTAGGTTTTTTCCAGCGTTTTTTGTTGCTCAGGTAAATGCTCAAATGAATGGTGGAACATAATCACATCCCACTTATCCTGTTCACTGAAAATGTCCCTTTTTTCAATTTTCAGGCCATTAGGGTATTGAATATCCTGTTGGTTAAAAGGGTCGATACCCAGAAGATTATGCAAACCGATGTTATACAAAGAGTGCAGCAGAATTCCGGCACCACAGCCAACGTCCAGTATTTTGGTGTCAGCTTTTAGTTTCAGGGGGCGCAATGTGCGCAATTTGGCATTGGGCATCACCAGATTGAGTAAACGTCCGGCCAGCGATTCTCCGGTTACTGCGTAACGGTCACGTTGTTGTACCAGCTGTTGTTTTAGCCAGTTTCCACTGCTTGGCGCATCATAAGAATAATAATTCTCTGAAGGGTAATAGTCCGGAAGATTATCAGGCACCGCTTCAATTTGCAGGCAGCCGCAGGATTGACACTGAAAATAGGCATGCTCATCCCGCAGGCCAAGCATTAATTCCCTGACCTGATAAATGACATGCTCACCAGTATCACCACAGATACGGCACTGCATTATGCATTTCCTTCGTGTGAGCCAAACAGTTCTATGCCTTCAGCCCAGAATCCAGTGTGTTCAAGATACCAGTCCAGTGTTTTAGCTAAGCCACTGGTGAAGGTTTCCGCCGGATCATAGCCCAGATCAGAACAGATTTTACGATTATCGATCGCATAACGCCGGTCATGGCCGGGGCGATCTGTGACATAGGTGATCAGTTCGCGGTGAGGCGCATGAGGTGAATCCGGGAAGCGTTTGTCCAGCAAATCACATAACGTATGAATCAGATTGAGGTTTGTTTGTTCGTTATTACCCCCAATATTATAAGTCTCACCGAGACGACCCTGGCGGATAATGCGATCAATGCCGCGATTATGGTCATCAACATACAGCCAGTCACGAACCTGTTGACCATCACCGTAGATCGGTACGGCTTTGCCCTGTAATAAATTTGAGATCGCAAGCGGAATTAGTTTTTCCGGGTACTGGTAAGGCCCATAATTATTGGAACAGTTACTGGTTGTCGTATTCAAACCATAAGTATGCTGGTATGCGCGTACTACATGGTCTGAGGCAGCCTTACTGGCTGCATAAGGTGAGTTTGGCGCATATGGTGTGGTTTCTGAGAACGCCGGGTCGTCAGCCGACAACGTGCCATATACTTCATCAGTTGATACGTGATGAAAACGATGTTCATAAGGTGCATCAGCGGTGCTTTTTTCGTCCAGCCAGACGGTTTTTGCCGCTTTCAGTAAACTATGCGTGCCGTCAATGTTGGTTTTCAGAAATGCATCCGGGCCATAGATAGAGCGATCAACATGTGATTCCGCAGCAAAGTGTACAATGGTCTCAATATTCTCATCGCGCAGCAGCTTCTCCACCAGTTCCTGATCCAGGATATCACCTTTCACAAAATGGAAATTGTTCTGTCCTTCCAGTGGGACAAGGTTTTCATACCGTCCGGCGTAGGTCAGGGCATCCAATACAATCAGGCGTGTATCAGGGTAAGTTTCAAGCCAGTAATGCACGAAGTTTGTGCCAATGAAACCAGCGCCACCGGTGACCAGCAGATTTTTTGGGGTATATGTATTCATACGTTATCTGTTTGCTGCTTTAATTGATTGAGCATTTTCCGCAGGCTGACACGCCAGTGTGGTAACGTGCTGCCCAGCAGGTCTTCTGTTGCAGATTTATCCATGACGCTATAAGCCGGACGTTGTGCCGGGGTCGGGTATTCGCTACTGCGAATGGGGCGCAGTGGAATGGTTTTGTTCAGCAAGTCCAAACCAACAGCCTCTTCCTGAATAGCGGCGGCGAAATCATACCAGCTGGCGACACCATTGTCAGAACAATGGTAGATGCCTGCGGCATTTTGCGCGAACAATCCCCAGATAGTGTTGGCCAGTGTATTTGCCCAGGTGGGGGAGCCGACCTGATCGTAGACAATACCCAGCTGTTCTTTTTCCTGCATCAGCCGCAACATGCTTTTGACGAAATTATTGCCGTGTGCCGAATAAAGCCAGGAAGTGCGGATAATCAGAGCATCCGGTAAATAGCGTGTGACAGCCTGTTCACCGGCCAGCTTACTCGCACCGTAAACACCCAACGGGCTATTAGTTTCCGCATCGGGTGTATAAGGTGTGGCTTGCTGGCCGTCAAATACAAAGTCGGTGGAAACCTGGATCAGTTGGATCCTCTGGCCTTTTTCGGCACGAGCGGCAATGGCTTGTGCGATGAGAGCAGGTGCAGTGTTATTGACCAGGTATGCTTGCTCGTCATCGGACTCCGCCTTATCAACAGCGGTGTAAGCTGCTGCATTAATAATGCAATCTGGCTGATACTGCTCTATGGCTAAATTAATCTGACGGCTGCGGGTGATATCCAGTGTTTCTGAACTGGTAGCGATCAGATTGATCGTTGCCGGGGCGGATTGTTGTAACTCGTAGCCCAGCTGACCATTCGCACCGGTAAGCAGTACGTTTTTTATCGCTGTTTGCTGGCTCATGCAAACACCTCAGCATCAGCCAGTGTTGTGCCTTCTGCATCTTTTGCAGAAACCTGAGGTGCTGCGCCATCAACCAACTGCCAGTCTATA
>JBMZDK010000087.1:0-14547 GCA_049614265.1 Thiolinea sp. | reverse complement strand
CGTTGAGGAATTCACACCAGAAGCTGCCAGCTGCGCAATTCCCGGTTTGATTGACTGGTAGGTGCAACGTGCTGTTGGCCAGCTCAGCAGCTTTGCTGCTAAAGGTGTTGAGCGACATGCCTCCGAGATTGGTGATCGGTTTAATAAAACAATGTTCATCGGCATTCAGTCCGCATAACAGCGGATTCACGCCACACGGTGCGGCACGTAAGCCCTGAGACAGCGCAACATGCAGTTTGTTATAGACATGCCGGTGTTGTGGGTTTAAACGCCAGGATTGTACATCGTTGACCGCGATGTCAGTCGCCGGAACAGGGTGAAACAGGTATTGCCGCTCGGGACGTACGCCATGAAAAGGCATTGTTTATTCTTACTCCACGGTTACACTTTTGGCTAAATTGCGCGGCTGATCAACATCCTGCTCCAGTTCCACCGCACAGTAATAAGCAAACAACTGCATGGCGACGCCCAGTAACAGAGGGTGCAGCATGGGGTGAGTCGATGGCACCCGAATCACATCATCTGCCAGCGCATCAATCCTTACATCACCGGCATTAGTAAACACCAGCAGTCTCCCCTGACGGGCCTTCACTTCTTCCAGCGCGGCCATTGATTTATCGAGTAAATCATTATCCGGTAAGACAACAACTACCGGCATATCCGCACAGACCAGAGCCAGCGGGCCATGTTTTAATTCTGAAGCCGGATAAGCTTCCGCATGAATATAGGAGACTTCTTTCAGTTTTAAGGCGCCTTCCTGTGCCATTGGGTAGGCATCCGTACGGCCAATATAGAACATACTGCGGTATTGCGTATAGCGGCGGGCAACTGCATTAATTTGTTCCTGAATTTCCAATACGGCCTGAATCTGCAGGGGCAAATCATTCAGCGCACTCACCACGGCCCGGCCCTGTAAGGGTGATAAATCCCGTATCCGTGCCAGATGCAGAGCCAGCAGTGCAAAACATACCAGCATACAGCTATAGGCTTTGGTGGAAGCCACGGAAACCTCCGGCCCGGCATGCATATAAATTCCACCGTCAACGGCTCGGGCAATAGTACTGCCAACGCTGTTTACTACGCCGAGAACCCGGCCGCCTTTGCGTTTGATTTCAGCGACTGCTGCCAGTGTATCGAAAGTTTCGCCGGACTGGCTAACCACAATATAAAGCGTGTGTTTTTCGATAACCGGATTGCGATAGCGAAATTCTGCGGCTGGTTCAGCACTGGCGGGCAGGCGGGCCAGGCTTTCAATCATCTCTGCGCCACTGCACCCGGCGTAGTAAGCCGTGCCGCAGCCAAGGATCTTAATGCGTTGTACATCGAGTAAATCCCGTGCTTCCAGGTTTAATCCCCCCAAATGCGCTGTTGCAAACCGTTCATCCAGCCGCCCGCTCAGTGTGCGCCGGATCGCTTCCGGTTGCTCCATGATCTCTTTCAGCATGAAATGCGGATAGCCACCCCGGTCAAAATCTGTCAGCTCACCTTCAATCTGGGTCGGTGTTTTACTGGCAGGGTGCGCATCCAGCGTGGAGACACGAAAACCCTGTGGTGTCAGTTCTGCAATTTCGCCATCATCCAGATGAACGACTTCACGGGTATGGCGTAATAAGGCTGACACATCAGAGGCGACCAGCATTTCACCGTCACCCACACCAAGAATCACCGGGCTGCCATTGCGGGCGGCGATCAGGGTATCCGGCTCATGGCAGCTAATGACAGCGATACCGTAAGTACCGCGAATCTTGCTCAGTGCTCCCCGCACCGATTCCAGCAGACTGTCTGCCTGTTGGTCGGCAATTAAACACACCAGAACTTCAGTATCGGTTTCTGAGGTAAAAGTGTGGCCAGCGGCCTGTAGCTGTTCGCGCAGGGCATCAGCGTTTTCAATAATGCCATTGTGTACCAGTGCTAAGTGTGACTGATTATCACTGTGTGGGTGGGCATTAGTATCATCAGGCTTGCCGTGTGTCGCCCAGCGGGTATGGCCAATACCGGTTGTGCCGTCAAGTGTATCCGGCAGGCGGGCTTCCAGCTGAGCCAGTTTACCGGCGGCTTTACAGGTGGTGATGGTTTCCGGTTGGATAACTGCAATGCCGGAGGAGTCGTAGCCCCGGTATTCAAGTCGGCGCAGGCCTGATATGAGAATGGGCAAAGCGTTTTGGTGACCGGTGTAAGCGATGATTCCACACATGAAAAATTCCTCCGGGAATTACTCCGTTTACCCGTAAATAATCCGGCGAATCTGGCGCTCACTTAATACTGGTGCGGCAAAGCAGCGCAGTGCGAGTTCCTGCCGGATCAGGGCATAAATTTGTGAATTTGCCATACCCTGAAGCTGTAGCTCACGATGGCGGCGGGCTACGTATTGCTCGACGCTATCCTGATAAAAGCTCAGTACTTCTTCCACCAGCTGCTGTGCTTTCGCAGCATCCAGTGAACTGATTCGTTGCAGATGTTCGATCAGCTCAGAGGGAATGGTTTCAGGGTTCATGAGAAATGATTAAACGCAGATTGCTGAGTAAATACCAGCAGTTTACCCGGATTCGGGCAGAGATGAAGGGCGCTGATTGTTGATGGTGGCTGTGTCCCTGCCAGCGCTGTATGCCGGTTTTATGGCGATTTCAGCTGCTGACAGGGAATACTGATTCCGGTGGGCTTAGCCGCGTACCCGCAATTTTTGCGGATCATAAAATGGCAGGCTGTTAACCGTTGCACTGCAGTTCATGTCTTCACCGCGCACTTCCAGTACGGTACCGGCCTGAGCGGCGTCGGGTCTGATATGGCCGAGGGCAAGTGACTGTTGCAGCCGGTGTGAGTAACAGGGGCTGTTCACCACACCGACTTCCTCACCGTTCAGGTGCAGCGTCTCTCCACCGGCCAGCATGTCATCCAGTTGAACTACTAAGCCACTTTGCCGGAAGCGTTCTTTCCCCTTAGCCGCCAGCAATGCTTCCCGGCCACGAAAATCTGTGTTGTCGGCAATAGTAAAGCCGAGACCGGTTTCCCATGGAGTATGTTCATCGGTCATGTCATAGCCATAAAACAGCAGACCGGCCTCAATGCGTGCTTTATCCAGCGAAGTGAAAGAGCAGGGCATGACGCCGGCCCCGACCAGCTGATCCCAGATTTCGGTAATAGCTGTGCCGTCGGCAAAGATTTCATAGCCACGCTCACCGGAATAGCCGGTACGCGAAATACGGCAGGGGTGGCCAAATAGCTCCGTTGCCTGATGGTGGTAATATTTTATCTGCTCCAGGTCGAGTGGTGTATTGGCATTCAGGATTTCCAGTGATTTCGGGCCTTGTACTGACAAATCATGCAGGTTGTCATCCAGTTCGAGGCTAACCTGTTTGCCCTGAGCCGATTCTTCCAGTAATGCCATGCTGTCACCTGAGCCGTGTACCAGCATCCATTCATTGTCACTGTTACAGGAAATAATCGCATCGTCGGCAACGGTACCCTGTTCCGTTAAAACTGAGCCATAAGTTGCCTGTCCCGGCCCGATCTTGCTCAGATCACGGGTAATCATCTGATTCGCGACCGCTGCTGCATCTGCACCGCGCAGATAGACTTTTTTGAGCGGTGACATATCAAACATACCTGCGGCTTCACGCACAGCATCATGTTCATCGCAGGGATCTGTGTGGTAGCTCCAGGCTGTACCCATGCCATTCCAGTCTTCAAGGCCGGAGCCTAATTCGCGATGACGTGAGGCCAGGGCAGAGGTGCGGGTTGATTCGGTCATTTGCTTTCTCCTTTAAGTTATTAACAGAGTGTTTTGCGGGGCAGGTGTTAAATTCTCCCTGTCCCTCTATTACAAAAGAGGGGACTCTCCGCTTAGGGCAGGGAGTTATTGAAATCCCCCCTTTGATTTACCCGTTTTGTTTTACACGTGATTCAAGGGGCGGGTGGGGGGCTTAATACCACTCATCCGCCATTGAATTTTTACGCCGTTGAATAAATGCCAGCAGTTCCTCATCCACCGCCGGATCGATATCCGGTGCTTCATATTCGGCCAGTTTCTGCTGCCATAATTGATGTGCGCGCTGTTCCAGGGTTTGTGAACCCTGTTCCAGCCATTGTTCATAGGCACCGGCATCGCCAAGCAGGGATTCATAATTTGCGTTGGCAAAATGTCTCAGGGTGTGGGAAGTGGAGAGGAAATTGCCACCGGGCCGGATTTCACGATAAGCGTCTTGTCCCAGCGCTTCCGCATCGACCTCAATGCCCTGTAACAGGCGCAGCACCATGCCGCAGTGATCGAGATCCATCATAAACTTCTCATAGCCCATACTCAGGCCGCCTTCGAGCCAGCCTGCGCTGTGATAGATCATATTGGAGCCGGAAAGGATGGCGGTCATCATGCTGGCGGTAGATTCCTGCATTGCCTGGGCGTCGGCGGTATTGGACGCGGTGATCTGACCCCCACCGCTGCGCACCGGCACACCAAGTCGGCGGCCGAGTTGGGCGAAGGCAAAGTAGGATAGATTGGCTTCCGGGCTGCCGAAGGTGAGTGCGCCGGATTTCAGGTTCATGGTGGTGTTAAAGTTACCGTAGACTACCGGAGTACCGGGTCGTACCAGCTGGCTAAGCGCGATACCAACCATAGCTTCAGCATGTGTCTGGGCCAGGACGGCGGCTTGTGAAACCGGTGACATGGCTCCGGCAAAAATCGCAGGTGATACGGCAACACTTTGTCCGGCCCGTGCGTAGGTGCGCAGTGCACCGGACATGGTGTGATCGTATACCAGCGGTGAATTGACGTTGATATTGCCCTGGATCACGCAATGTTGTTCAAGGTAGTCAGCCCCGAATACAATTTTTGCCATATCGATGGAGTCCTGAGCACGTTCCGGTGCGGTGACACCGCCCATGAACGGTTTTGTCGAGTAGCGCAGGTGGGCATAAACCATATCGAGGTGGCGCTTATTGACCGGAATATCTACCGGCTCAACGACCGTGCCGCTGCCATGGTGCAGATGCGGGCTTTGATAGCTGAGTTTGACGAAGTTGTGAAAGTCCTGCAGCGTGGCGTAGCGGCGACCCTGCTTCAGGTCGGTGACAAACGGCGAGCCATAGCCGGGCATCAAAACGACATGTTTACCGCCCAAAACGATGGAATGCGCAGGATTACGGCTCTCCATGCGGAAGCTGGCCGGGGCAGTCCGGCAAAGCTGGCGTGCATGACCGGGTTCAAAACGAATGCGTTCGCCCTGAACGTCGGCTCCGGCAGCTTTAAACAGACGCAGGGCTTCTTCATCACCCCGGAATTCGATGCCAATTTCTTTCAGTATCCAGTCAGCCTGTGTTTCGATGGCAGCCAGCGCCTCCTCATTCAGAATATCGAGTGTGGGGAGCTGACGTTGAGTAATACCGGTGCTTAGTTGCTGATGGTTTTGCTTGCGCTGTGCTATACGGGCTGCGCGTCCTCCCTGCGTCGTGCGTTTTGTCCGTTTACGCCGGGGTGGGGTCTGTGTTTGAGTGGCAACGGCGGGCTTTGACATGGTGCATACTCCGTTCAAATAGCCTGATTCAGATAGCTTAAACACGGCGAAAATAATGCCTGTTCAATAAGTCTGGTAGGAAAGTGAAAATCCGGCAATCGAAATAATTTGCCCGCCCTGTTTGAATTTTTTGTACCGCTAATACTCTATAAATAACCATTGGTTTTCATGCTGTTAGCGTCGTGTATAGTGGCTGTTTTATGATCTGCTCAGGATCATTCAAACAGGGGGCGGCGGGTCTTTGTACATGCATGGATCTGGTTTCTGTAGGCGTTGCAGCAGCGTGTTCCTGCAAGTTTGGTCAGGAAGGGAGCAGCTGTTTAGCGCCGTGGTTGATGAGGTAACAGGTATGCGCTTCCGGCATTATGATCAGCTCAGAGTATTTGCTGTTGTCGCCCAGCATCTCAGCATTAGTCGCGCCGCTGAAGCTTTGTGCCTGACTAAGGGGGCGGTAAGCTATCAGATTCGTCAGCTGGAGGAGGAACTGGGGTTTTCTGTTTTTATCCGCCAGCCGGGGCGCATTATTTTATCTGATAAGGGCAAACGTCTCTGGCCGGTGGCACAAAATGCTTTTCAGCACATGGAGCAGGAGATAACCGGCCTGCGCGAAGATGACAATACCCGGATAACAATCGGTACCACGACTTATTTTGCATCGCGCTGGCTATCGCCGCGTCTGATGACATTTATCAGCGGCCATCCTCAGGTCAGTCTGCGTATCCAACCCATGCTCGACCTGACTAACCTGCGCGCTGATAATATTGATATGGCGATTCGCTGGGGTAAGGGCGAATGGAACGACGCGCAGATTGAACCCTTATTTAAGTGCCCGGCGATGGTGACAGCGGGTGTGAAAGCCGCCCAGTATCTGGCTGAGCAGGGGATTGATGCGATTCAGCACCTGTGGCTGTTACACGACCGTGAGGATAGTGATGCCTGGGAAGACTGGTTCCGGGCAGCAGGCCTGGTGTATCGCCCGCGTCGTGATGAGCTGGTGATTCCTGATCCTAACGTGCGGGTGCAGGCGGTGATTGACGGGCAGGGGATCGCACTGAACGATAGTCTGGTGGCCAGTGAACTGGCGGGCGGGGTGTTGCAGCAGGTGTCGGATGTGCAGCTGGATGAGTACGGGTATTTTCTGGCCTATGCACCGGAAGCCTTAAATAACCCGGTGCTGTGTGAGTTCCGGGAGTGGTTATTCCAGGAAGTATAAAACAGTACCCTTAAACGTTGCGGACTGGCAGAATGAAAATATTAATCATACCGAATGCGGAGTTGAGCAGTGAATAAACCCGAAGTACTACAGATTGGTGCTTATCCCGAGTGGGATGAGGTGGTTTTAAATGAACTATTTACCATGCACCGGTATTTTGAGGTTGAAGATAAAGCAGCATTTCTGGCGGAGAAGGCCGGTAACATCCGGGGGATTGCGACCCGGGGGGATTTGGCGGTTCCGGGGGATTTGATTGCGGCTTTACCGGCGCTGGAGATGATTTCGGTTTATGGGGTTGGTTATGACGGCGTCGACATTGAAGCCTGTAAAGCACGGAATATCCGCGTTACTAATACACCGGATGTGCTGACCGGCGATGTGGCTGATTTTGCGGTGGCTATGATGCTGGCCATGACCCGGCAACTGGTACAGGGTGATCACTGGGCACGCTCCGGACAGTGGTTGTCTGCAGGGATGCCGTTAACTCACCGTGCCTGTGGCAAGCGCGCAGGTATTCTGGGCTTGGGTCGGATTGGTACGGCGATTGCAAAACGTCTGGCGGCGTTTGATATGGAGATTGTGTATTCCAGCCGTGCACCAAAAGACCATGCGGACTGGACTTATATTGCGGATCCGGTGGCGTTGGCTGAAGCCTGTGACTTTCTGTTTATTGCCAGTGCAGCAACAGCTGAAACCCGCCATGTTGTGAACCGGGAAGTGTTGGAAGCGCTGGGGCCGGAGGGTATGGTGGTGAATATTAGCCGTGCTGCGAATATTGATGAAGATGCTTTACTGGATGCGTTGGAAAACGGAGTGATCCGGTCTGCGGCCCTGGATGTGTTTGAAGGCGAACCGGCCCTTAATCCACGGTTTCAGGCGCTGGACAATGTTTTGCTCCAGCCACATCAGGGTTCCGGCACCTTTGAAACCCGCAAGGCGATGGCGGATCTGGTACGGGAAAATTTGCTGGCGCATTTCGCCGGTGAAGATTTACTGACTCCGGTTGTATAAGCTCTGGTATCAGCAATCACCTAACTACCCCATCCATTATTTAGTGAGAACCCTATGCGTGCTTTAGTGATTCATCAGGCAAAAGATTTACGGTTAGAACAGCGTGATATTCCCGGCCCGGCTGCCGGACAGATTAAGATCCGTGTTGCTACCGGAGGTATTTGTGGTTCGGATCTGCATTATTACAACCACGGTGGTTTCGGGACGGTAAGGCTGAAGGAACCAATGATTCCGGGGCATGAGTTTTCCGGTTATATCGAAGAAACAGGGGCAGGTGTTAGCGGCTTTAGCCGTGGTGAACTGGTGGTGATATCACCGTCACGTCCCTGTGGTGATTGCCGTTTCTGCGATGAGGGCTTGTATAACCAGTGTCTGAATATGCAGTTTTATGGCTCTGCCATGCCGTTTCCGCATATCCAGGGCGGTTTTCAGGAAGAGCTGATTGTTAATGCCGCGCAGTGTGTGAAAGCCGATGGCCTGACCGCAGGGGAGGCCGCAATGGCTGAGCCATTTGCTGTGGGGCTACATGCGACCCGGCGGGCCGGTGAAATGCTGGGGAAACGGGTATTGGTGACCGGCTGTGGCCCGATTGGTGCGCTGGCGATTGTGGCGGCACGGCGTGCCGGCGCAGCGGAAATTGTGGTGACTGATCTGGTGCCGAATGCCCTGCGTTATGCTGAGCTGGCGGGGGCGGATAAGACGATTAATATGGCGGAAGATCCAGACGGGCTGGCACCGTATGCAGCTGATAAGGGAAGCTTTGATGTGCTGTATGAATGTACCGGTTCACCGCAGGCTCTGGCGGGGGCAATTGCTGTCATGCGGCCACGCGGTGTGATTTTACAGCTTGGGCTGGGCGGAGACATGCCGGTGCCGATGATGCAGATTACAGCCAAGGAACTGGAGATTCGGGGTTCTTTCCGTTTTCACGAAGAGTTCGCTTTGGCGGTGAAGTTAATGCAGTCCGGCCTGGTAGACCTGAAGCCCTTTATTTCACATACACTGCCAATGGAAAAGGCTGTGGAAGCCTTTGAAATCGCTTCAGATCGCGCGGTAGCGATGAAAACACAGATTGCGTTTGCGGCTTAAGGCAGTCATTCATTAGTCATAGCGCCCTGACTCCGGCAGGAATATTTGCGGGTGCAGGAAATGCTGCCCCTGCAGGGTGGTTTGTTTGTCCAGCAGGGTATCAGTCATCCTGCCAATCAGCCACCGGCATAATTCCTGTAGGGGGGTTCCGATGATCATCGACACATAACGTTCTGCCAGTGCTTGTCGTGATTCCTGATTGTAGGGATGGACGATTAGCCGCACCTCACCGGGTTCACGCATTTCCCGTAAGGCCCGTATCGCGCCCTCCATGCCACCGCCGGTGATGTATATGCCCCTTAAATCCGGCGTTGTAGCCAGCAGGTCAGCCATCATCTCATAAGTAATCTGGCTGGTTTCCAGGTTCAGCACAGCATCACTCAGCTGTAGCTCGGGCGCGTATTCACGCAGGTAGCTGCGAAAGCCCAGTTCACGTAGCTGATGCCCCTGCCATAAGTGGCTTCCCATCAGGATAGAAACATTGCCCGGTTCACGAAGGCTGTTAGCCAGCATCCAGCCCGCTGTGCGGCCGATTTTCATATTATCGAGGCCAACAAAGCTATGGCGCACCGGGCTGGCAAAATCATTGAGCAGGGAAAATGTAGCAATACCGGCTGCTGCCAGCTGCTCTACCGCCAGTGTCACCGTTGGGTGATCCACCGCTGAGGCGGCAACGATGTCTGCCTGTCCGCGCATATCTGTCAGTAACTCAGCAAACTCGCCTGATAATTGGGTTTTGGCATAACGGATTACAACCTTGCCCCGGATAGCCGTACAGCGTTCAACTTCCTGTTGCAGTTTGTTGGATAGATTTTGATAGAACGGTTGTTGCCCTTTTGGCAGGACGAAGCCAAATGTTGCTGTCGGTGCAGCTTCCTGTAAACGGTATTGAATAACCGGGGCGGCATAATAACCAAGCTCAATCGCTGCCTGGTAGACGCGCTGCGCGTTCTCCTCACGTACTTTCCGCCGTCCGTTTAACACCCGGTCAACAGTCGCAATACCCACACCGGCTTTGACTGCCACATCACGCATCGTAATTCTTTCAGTCATTTCTCTTCCAAAACGGATAGATAAGCTATCCATATTAACTCAATCAGGGATGGTTTTTGATAGGAATACACAGGCTGATATGGTTTTGCCTATCGAACGGTTTTACGATGAATACACCTGTTCAGCGAAACTAGTGAAATTATGAATCCACTGTCCGAAGCAATTGCACAAACTACGTTTCCACCGATGTCTGAGGTGCGGAAACAGCTACGTATTAACTGGTACCGATGCCCCATAGACCGCAACGTCTTACGCCAGCTGGTGCAGCCTGATGACCGACAGGGGCTGATGCTGGCGCTGGGACATATGGGCTTGTGGTTGTTGACAGCGTTTACCACCTTCTTTTGTTTTAATGCGCAAATCTGGCCTGCTTTTGTCCTCGCGCTTATTTGCCATGGGATTGTTACCTCACATTTTTCTGCGCCTCACCACGAGTTATGTCATCGCACCGTATTCAAAACTCAGCGTTATAACGAATTTTTCCTGAATTTCTTTTCGCTGATTGGCTGGCTGAATTACCGTGTTTACCGCTTTAGCCATACCTATCATCACCGTTACACACTGTTCCCTGAAGGGGATCGTGAAGAGGTGATGCCGGTGGAGCCATCGTTGAAGATGCTATATCTGCTCCAGTTATTCAGTATGAATGTCACCGGCGGCTATCAGTCACGCGGCATTATTCCAACGTTGAAAAATCATATACAGCTGGCACTGAACCGTTTTGACCGCCCGTTTAATTCCTGGGGTGAGGAGTTGTATGTCGGGCATGAGGAACAGCAGCGATTGGCAGCGAACTGGTCACGTATTGTACTGGCGTTTCATGGTGCAGTGATTCTGACTTCATTAGCGATTGGCCAGCCGGTTATTGCGCTGATTATTTCCGGTGGGGTGTTTATCGCGAATTTTCACCGTTATTTTATCGGCGTCACCATGCATTGTGGTTTACGCAGTAATACCGCTGATTTCCGTAAATGCACGCGCTCAGTAAAGCTTGATCCGCTATCCGGTTTTCTCTATTGGCACATGAACTGGCATTTGGAGCACCACATGTATGCGGCGGTACCGTGTTACAACCTGAAGAAGTTACATAAAGCACTGGAAAGCGATATGCCAAAGCTGCGCACGGTGTATAGCGCCTGGCAGGAAATGCGGGAGACATGGCGCAGGCAACAGAGTGATCCGGAGTATGAATACGATACGCCGGTACCGGAGCCTGCTGGTGGCAAAGTGGATAAAGATGAAGCGTTGGCGGACTCGATTGGTGACCTGACTAAGCGGGAGTTTGCTGGCAGATGAGGCACTCACTGGTTGCTTGTTTACGGCAGGTGGTACTCATGGCAAGGGACGCTGTGAATACGTCCCTGTCAGCTTATACTCAGCACTCATGCTGAGTTATACCCTGCCATAAGCACCACCTGCCTCTATCAGTTATGAGTGATGTGATATTGGTGTCAATGATTAATATAAAGGATGTGAGATGAACGATAACCCAAAACTTTATGTCATCGGTGCAGGTGCGATGGGCAGTTTGTTCGGCGGCCTGCTGGCTGAAGGCGGGATGGATGTGACGCTGGTCGATGTCTGGCAGAAGCATGTTGATAATATTAACCGCGATGGTCTGAAGATGGTTGGCTATGGTGGTGATCGTTTTATCCCGGTCAGGGCCGTGACTTCAACAGCAGGCATGCCACAGGCAGATATTGTGTTTGTACAGTGTAAGGCAGTCCATAGCGAAGAGGCGGTGAAAGCGGCTCAGAATATTATTGCTGATAACACCGTGTTTATTTCTTTCCAGAACGGTTTGGGCAATGAGGAAGTTATCGCTTCTGTGGTGGGTGATGACAGGGTATTGGGTGGGCTGACTGCTCAGGGTGCCAGTATTGAGGGGCCGGGTGTGGTGCATAATTATGCTGAGTTGCCGACCTGGATTGGTGAAATGGGGGGCGGAGTCAGCGAACGTACCACGGCATTGTCGGCGGTATTCAGCCAGCACGGGCTGCCGACGTCACCGAGTGAAAATATCCGCCTTGATATCTGGAAGAAGCTGATGGCGAATGTGGGTATCAGTGCCGCGTCGGGTATTTCCAATCTGAAAATCCGCGAGATTATGGCGATACCGGAAATGAAGGCGACCATTTATGCGGCGATTGATGAAGCTGTTATTGTTGGAAAAGCAGCCGGAGTGGAGCTGGACTCTGAAGAGGCGCGTGAGGTGTTGGCGAAGATTGCCGGGCTGGGTGGGTCGGGTGAGAACAAGACCTCGTTGTGTAATGACATTCTGAATCAGCGTCCCAGTGAGATTGATTTTATTAACGGTGCGATCGTGAAACTGGGTAAAGAACACGGTATTAAAACGCCGATTAATTCAACGCTGGTAGCGGCTGTTAAAGCGTTGCAAAGTCATTATATGTGAGGTGGTGCGATGTCTTATCAATCAGCAGATTTCTGGTTACCGCCGCTGACAGACGCAGCCGATGCTCTTCGCCGTGGTTTGGAGGCTAACTTTTTGCAGGTGGATGTCAGCGTGGGCGAGTGCCCGGACTTGCAGACTTTGGGCTGTGCGTTTTCCGGTCTCAATGGCCGCCCGTTTCTGGTGGAGATTGGCGGTGAGCCTTATGTGCATAATCCCAATTATCGCGCCGATGGCGAGTTCGATATGGATGAGATCATGCGGGCAGAAGGGCGGCCCGGTGCGAAGATATTGGGCGCTGGTTTTCCGTCGTTGGTGGCTACCGGTGGACGTTGTGGTGAGCTGATTCCCTGTCTGGAACTGGCGGGAAAGTCGGTGAGCAAACTGGCGCGGGTGTCACGTGAAGATAAGTCCTGTGAAGTTGAGGAATACCCTTCTTGTTTAAACGGTGGGCTGGGTAATTTGTATGCCTCAGATGGCTTGCCGGGTGAGGTGATTCAGATTGAAGTGAAAACCCGCACGGGCGAGCAGGGTTCTCTGTCACAGATCATGCGCGCTGCACTGGCTACGCTGGTTGAGGGGCAGGATGGCCGGGAACTGGCTATGGGCGGAATTTTCAGTGTTCTGGAAGGGCAGGTCAGGGCGCATATTTCCCCGGACTTTGATTGTGTGCCGTTTGAGTACTACGACTTTGAAAAAGAAATGCCGTTCCGCCAGGATTTCCTGCAGTTTTATGAAGGTATGGGGCCGGATTTGATGTGCACCTCAATCTTCTGGACCGGTGATCCGACTGGCGGAGCAATGCACCTGCGTGGGTCGGGTGAACATACGCATTTCTTTAGCACCGTGGGTAAACCGGAAGCCGGGCATTACCACCATGATGTGACGCCGGAGGCGATTCATTATAAAGGGTATTTTCAGCTGGCGGAGCGGGTAATCCGGGTTGGGGATATTTATGCGGAGTTGGCGGTGCGGGGGTAAACCCCATCACGCCGGTATGCCAGTTCTTGGGATGGATACTGAGCTGAGCATAACGAATGATCAGGGGAATAAATATTTAATAGCCGATTGCCAAACGAAATCCTGAAAACCGGTCACGATGAAAGACACTTTCGAACGACCGGTAGGCAGACCGGCAATGTGACGGTGCGCTACCCCAGGAACCACCACGCAACACGCGGCGTTTCCCGATAGCAGATTTATCGGGGTTAATTACCGGGTGTCTGGGGTAGGCATTATCCCAGTCACGCGTCCACTCTTTCACATTACCGTGCATCTGGTATAAACCCCAGGTATTACAAGGCAAAGCTTTGACATCAATTGTGCGTTGTCTGCCGATTAATTCAATGCCACCGTTTTCCGGTAAACAATTGATTAATTCCTGATTGGCTTGCTTACCCCAGTGAAAAGGTGAGTCGTTGTTAGCACGACAAGCATATTCCCATTCAGCTTCTGATGGCAGGCACAGTCTCAACTCCGGTTTTATAAAGTTGATCTTGTTGATAAATTCATGAACCGCATAACAGCTAACGTTTTCAACAGGACGGTTTTTGCCGTTGAAATGACTGGGGTTACTGCCGGTAAATGCGCGCCACAATGCCTGAGTAACTGTTGTATCAGCTAACCAAAATCCGTATGTAAGCGTAACTGCATGCTGAAATTCGATTTCCAGTAAATGCTCGGGTACACCTAAGTCGTATTTATTGCTGCCCATTAAGAATTGCCCCGGCTCACACCAGCGAAAGCGCTGTGTTATGCGTTTATAGGTGAATTCCATCCAAAGACCATATTCGTCTTCGCCCCAACCGGATGCCCAGTTTGCAGGAAATTCTTTCGGGTAGGTTTTATGTTGGCGATAGTAGCGTGCCATTTGTTTTGCCCCTGCCTACAATTTTTGTTCCTTTTAACTGTGATTGTAGGATTGTTCTTTAGTTTAAATATTTGATATTGGTAATTATTTGGGCATTGTAGCAGAAGAGTTTACTGTTTTTGATATGATTTTGTGCAGATTTTATGGAGTTCGGGCCAGGCGGAAGCCAAATGAAGAATGACGGTCACTAGAATTGTACCCATATCGAGAAGCTGATCGACAACTACCACCGTCATGAAACCACGAGCCGCCGCGTAATATTTTTTCTCCATCAAAATTTGTACCAAATGGGTCGTTTTTGGGTATGGGAGAATATTCCTGCAGTTCATCTTGGCACCATTCCCAGATATTGCCGTGCATTTCATGCAAACCCCAATGATTGGCCGGATAACTC
>JBMZDK010000086.1:0-14555 GCA_049614265.1 Thiolinea sp. | reverse complement strand
CTCATGCGGCAGCTCCCTGTGAATCATTGTCATTACTGGCTTTCTGGCGGGCGCGTTGGCTGCGGCGTAATGCGCGGAAAGCTGCGCGGGCAATATCAGCATCTATTCCTTCCTGTTGGTGCAGGGCCTGTAAGCAGTCTTCTGCTTCAGGTGAACGCATCCGCCCTAAACCTTCAATAGCACCGATACGACGGGTTTCATCCGCGCTGGTGTTGTGGGCAATGGCTTCAAGCACAGCCACATTCTGCTGACTAATCAGTATGGGTAAGGCACGCGCTTGGCGTTCGCTCTCTGCTGCGTTCATTAGTGCCGGAGCAAAGTTCTTTTCAGCCAGCGCTTTGGGTTGATGAAGGAAGCTCTCCCATTCCATACCGGCCTGGTCTTTTGCGTTGCCATGTTGGCGGATAGCCTGTTGTGCCAGTTTGCGCAGGGTGAATGACGGGCTGCTCAGTAATTCATGTACGGCAGCTAACAGCGCTTTATCAGCGCATTTTTCCACTCGTAACAGTGCCTGTAATATTGGCTCATGGAACAATTGGCGTGATGATTCGCTGCTGCACAAAGTGTCTGTGATCAACGGTGATTTTACCTGCTGCACAATAGCGGCCCGCAGCAGTTTGTTTACCGCGTTCTGCTGGCTGATGAGTTGTTGTTGTACTAACTGGTAATGTGGGTTGTAACCGGTGCGGTTAGCCTCCCGCTGAGCCTGTGTTCTGATTTCATCCCAACGTGTTAATTGTGCTTCCAGTGCATGTTGCAATGCGGTCTGTACTTGTTTTACCGGTGTCGGCATGAGTGAAGCAAGGTGGGCAATAATACCAACAGTTTCCGAACGTTCGGCAGCCAATCCTTTAGCAATGTCCTCTGGTTGATGATCATCGCGTTGTAATAGAGCACGTTGTAGCTGACTACTGATGACCTCATCATCCAGTTTCATATTGCCGGATAACAAGTCAAGTAGCTGTTCGGTATTAGCGTAGTTCAGCACCCGCTGGAGAATTTTTTCATCGCCAAAATACTGATGGCTGCCTGCAAAGTGACCCTGCATAAAGGCAAGGTCAATCTCGCTGACCTGATCACCGGGTGGTTGCCAGAGGTAAGTAGCGCTATCAAAAGCAATTTCCACCTCATCCCAGTCATCATTTTCCCGCAATGTTTTCAGCAGTATTTCCCGGCTGAATTCGGTGTCCCAGTGTCTAAGTAGTTTTAAGGCAAATCCCCGTGAGCTGCTATAGGAATTGTCGTTGCTAATAAATTCACACAGAGTCTGCCAACTGGCCAGTGTGTTAAACCAGCGTAATCCACTTAATGCCCGCTCATTCATATCGCTCCAGGCATCCGCGTTTTTCAATGCCTGTTGCATCAGTTTGAGAATTTTCTCCGCATGTTCACTCTGGCCGAGATGGCCGATGGCTTCAATCGCCGCTTCATTGAGGGCGTGCTCCTTGTCTTCGGCCAGATCAAGAAGCTTATCCAGCACATTACTATCACCAGACTCACCTAACGCAATAACGGCTCGCTCACGTTGTTCAAGGTCGTCCAGAAACTCCATTGACGCCAGCAACACATTGTTGCCCTGGGTGTGGCCGCTGCGCCCCAGGCCTTCGGCAGCGAGGAACTGAATTTCTGCCTCTTTATGTTGCAGTTGTTGCAACAGGGCTTCGACGGAACCCTCTCTGCGTCGGGATCGCAGGGCAATGGTTTGTAATAAGTCCTCCAGGAAATCTGCATTCGCCACATGACTGGCATCCAGTAATGCCTGATCCACTGTTGGGTTGGCCGTCATCCATGCCAAATTGTCCAGCATGGCCTGTGCGTACTGGTGTTGATCAGTCTTCACTAAGGTAGTGAAATGGCGGATGGTAATCGCATCATGCCGGGTGTGTTGTTTAGCCAGCCAGCTACGGTCAGTCGGTTCTTCTTCCTCATCACTCAGGTCGTAAGGAATGTGTTGGTCGTAGCCACTGATACATAGCAGTGCCTGATTCATGGCATTGATTACTTTCCTGCTGGCATCCTTTTGCTGCAAACGTTCCAGCAAGGTATCCGCCGCACTGGTTTCACGCGTTTGCCCGATACGGTAATACACATACTCGGCAGCTATTTTCAATGTGTCGCGATGTTGGGTGAATGTCAGCAGCACAGAGGCCATGCCATCACCCTGCCATTTGCCACAGGTATTAAGCAGGGCTTGCTGTTCCCGTTCACTTTCACTGCTATGCCACAGGTTTTCCAGTACTGCCAGCGATTGCGGGTGCTGGTTTTCCGTCAGCAGATAAAAAGCTTTTTCGGCTATCTTACGTGCCGGGTTTTTACAGGCTTCCAGTAAAATTTCTACCACGCCTTTGCGCTTATAGTATTCGCCGAGATGGGCAATACAGCGCCTGCCGATGGATGTGGTGTAGGATTGTATTGCCAGTGGTGCGATTTTCAGTAAATTATCTGTCTGCGCTTCTTCATCAGCATCATCACCCAATAACAACTCATACGCTTCATTGGCTAATACCGGAGAGCCGGTAATCATGACATCCTGCAACAAATTTTGTGATTTTTTCAGCGGATAGTGTTTTACCAATAGCTGTAGACCATCAGCGGCAATATCATCATGACGTGAAGTCGTCGCCGCATTGCCTAGTGTATCAAATGCGACTTCCAGCTCAATCAGGTCATCAAATGCTTTATGGCGAATCGCATAATGGTCGTGATTCAGCAATGTCAGCAGGCAGCTAACCACTCCCTGATGCAACGTTTTGTTGCCCTGTTGTGCCAGTCGTTTCAGCCCCTGCATCGCTTGTGTGCGCAAGTTCATGGTTGCCGCGTAATGACCGTTTTCATGTTCTGCTCTGAGCAGGCCCAGGTAAGCACCAAAGGCTAACTGCCAGCGTTGTGGCTGGTCTTTACTGGTGGCGGTTTGCGGTTTGGCCTGTGCTTCCGCCTGTGCGATGGCATCCGCATAACGCTGCCGGAAAGCAGTATAATGATTTTCCCACAGCGCTTTACCGCCCCGGCCATCGAGCGCAATCACCGAGATGAAATTGATCAGGCGTGCACGCAGCCGTGGCTGGCCATGAACCAGAATAGCGGCAATCTGGCGCAGCGTTGTACTGTCAATCTGCCATTCCTGTTTGTCATCGCGCACCAGTAAGCGGCTGAACCAGCTTTGCAGGTAATCCCAGCGGGCAGTGTCGTCATGATACAGGCTGATCACATCGGCACAGCGTCGTTGCAGCGAAGGCATATCCAGCGCCAGGGCGCGCAAACTGAGTTCGGGCTGTTTGCCATGCAATAAAAACTCATGGCTGAATAAAGCCAGTACGCTGGTATTACTGACAGCCGGATTGCGCAATGAATCACGTAGGGCCTGTGTACTGACGGAAGGGGAGGCAAGTGTGGCTGCCAGTTGTGTCTGTGGGTTTAGTGTTGCGCGCAGCTTATCATCGCGTAATGCATCCCGGCCACGTTCATTACCTAACAGCGTGAGCGCATTGGCGGCGTTGGCGCGGACATAGATGCGTTCATGGCTGAGCAGTTCGGTGAGTGTCGCTGTGTGTTCTGTATTGCTGATCCATGGCAGAATCTGTGCGGCTTCTGTGGCGAGTTTGTCATTGCTGTTGTGCAGATAGGGGATAATATGCTCAAAGGCGTTGTTATCTTCCAGTAAACCTAAGCCCTGCAGGCCATAGATGACATTATTGCGCCATTGTTCATGCTGCTTTTTATCTTCCGGTTTTTCACGCAGGATCAAATCCAGCAGTGGCTGATAAGCCTGAGCCAATCCCAGTTGAGCACAGGCAATTGCAGCCTGAGTGCGAATATCTTCGTAATCACTGCTGAGTGCCTGTTCCAGTGTTTCCGTGTTACCGGTCAGCATAATAGACTGCAGTGCGGCCAGTCTTAATTCCCGCACTTCATCCTGTAACAGTGTTTCCAGCAATAGCTGATCTTTGCTGGTCGGCTTTTTAGCGGCTTGCTGTAATACCTCACGCCGAATGTCCTCAAAGGGTGAGGTGACTGCCTGCGCTAATACCTCATGGCGGTTAAAGCGCTTCTTTTCTTTTAAGGCTTGTTGCAACGCTTCCTTGCGCACTGCCGCAAAATTATCGGCGAATAATTCCGGTAATAAAGTGGTTGCCCACTCTTCTTTCAACGCTGCCAGGGTTTCGTTTAATACTTCCTGATGGATGTTTTCATACTGGCTGTTGAGTAATAACCGCAGAGTAGCAGGCTGATCGCCGCCTAACTGGCGGTTCAGACTGACTTTAAAGGCTTCCTGGCGAATGGCATCAAAGGGTGCGTTCAATGCCTGGGTGATCAGTGTAAGACCTTCCTGTGCAATATTCTGGCCTTTGCCCAGATTATCCAGCAGTGTTTTCAGCGCCCGCCGATGCACATCTTCATGCTGTGCGGCAAAGCCATAGCGTACTAATGCCCACGGTTCGGCAAGAAGATTTTCCAATGCACTGAAAGCAGCATCGCGCACGGCTTCCACCGGATCGTTCAGTAAGGCCTCCAGTTGTTGTACCGCATCCTGCTGTTGCAGCAGGGCAAACGCCCGGCAGACACCGACACGAATCTGCTGATCCTGTTCCTGGCTGAGTAAGAGTAATAAGCCAAAAGCACGCTGATCCTGTAACACAGCGAGGGCAAAACCGGCAGTGAAGCAAATATCTGCATGCTGGCTGGTCATACCCTGCAGCAGGGGGGCGTAATCAGCATGCTGTAACTTCTTTAGCTCAGCGGGGTCAGCCGCCTTAGTTTTTGTGGAGTCAGCGCCGGTCAGATTGGCTTTCAGATTTTTCAGGCGTTGTACGGCATTACTTACCAGTGAGCCATCGGCCTTATCGGCGTTGCTGGCACTATCGCTGTTACTTTTACTGGCTGCATTGCCGCTATTTACTGCTTTGGAATTGTCCTCAGCCTTTAGCAGATCAAAGTCTTCAATTTCCTGTAGCTGCCTTGCCAGATCCGGTTCGCGGTTTTTCAGTGCCTGTGTCAGCTTATTCTGGCTGAGAATCGACACCAGGAATGCGGTGCGCCGCACCCAGCTATCTTTATTTTCCTGTGCTAGCAGAATGGCCCGCTGTGCTTCACTATTGTTCAGTAACTTACGCTGAAATAAACGAATTAAGGCCGCTCGCTGTAATTCCGGTTGGCTAAGCTGCAGAGCATGTAGTGAAGCTTTGGGATCGGTCTTTTTGTAGATACCTTCTAACAGGCTAAGCGCCAGCAAACGCAGACTGCGCTGTTTATGGTTTAAGGCACTAATCAGCGCCTGTTCGGCCTGCGTTTGTTTTTTTGCGAGTTTAGTCAGTGCGTTGAGGGCTTGTGTGCCAATATCAACATAGCCGGTGTCCAGTGCTAATGTATAAGGCCGGATACTGTGATTTTGGATACGCTTAACCAAACCATCAAATGCAGCCAGACGTACCACATCATGTTGTTTATCGTTGAGTGCGCTTTCCAGCAGCTTGCCGGATTCAGGGTGGGCTGACTGACAGGCAATGTCGATAATCTGTTGGCGCAGCGCCTTATTGTGGCTTTGCTGCAGCGTACGGCTGAGTAACTCAAAGCTTTTCTGATCGTTATATTGCGCCAGTGTCTTTAGCGCCGCTTCGTTGTACTTAGGGTCTTTATCCGCCAGTAAATTCTGCGCCCAGGCATAAGCGTCGCGCAATACCACCTGTACTTCATTGGGTTCACCGCCAGAAGTCAGTGGCAACAGACGAAGGGTATTATCACCGCAGGCGGCTACCAGGATGGTTTTATCTTCACGCTCTATGGTTGCGAGCAGGGTAACTTTACCGAGGCCTTTATTGACTGTTACCGGTCGCCCGCCGCTATGCGCCCAGGCTTTAATACTCTTATCATTCGCACCGGTGAAAAAGCGTGTTTCACCCATCAGAATGTCATTAATAATGCTATCGTGGTTGCTGCTTTTGCCTTTGTCCAGTGGCTGTAATTCACCCTGTGCGTGGGTGTTGTACAGTTTTTTGTCCGCACCGGCAGAATAAAAACGCAGTTCATTGTGTTCAAAGGCAATGGCGCTAACCCGACCCTGATGAATCTGAGCCTTGGCGGAGAATTGCAGTTCACCGTTATCGAGCTGATATGCCGCGATTTCGCCATTTTGCTTGCCCAGTGCTAACCATTGTCCACCGGGATCAGTCGCAATGACCGTGCCATGATTATCACTGAGATTAATTTGTTGAATCAGTTGGTTTTTAGTATTCAACAGGGCTAATTGTTTGCGTTGGAGTAGAGCGGTATACCCATCAGTCAAACGTCGTATTTGCAGCACCGGATCGTCAGCAAAATCCAGTTTGGCCAATGCTTTAGCCGCACCTTTAAAGCCTTTAACCTGGTAGAGTTTGCCATCCTGTCCGGCCAGCAGTGTGTTCTCACCATCCTGCGATAAATCATAAACGCCGCATGGCAGACTAAGCTGATCGAGTGCAAAGCTTTTTGCCTCGGTAAGACGACCATCGAGGCTGAGCCGATACAGTGCTGTTGCTTGTTTTTCCGGGTGAGTGGTGGCAAACAGGAGTTGGTTGTTCTGCGTGCTCAGTGCCTGAATACGGCCACGGTAGTTGAGTAAAAAGTTGCTCATGCGGCTTCACCTGTGGCTGGGCTGAGTGTCGGGTGTTGGTGGCGGATACGGGTGACGGCGACCAGACAGGCTGCCTGTTCCATTGCGCCACGTGAACGGGTGAAGTTGCTGAATAGTGGCAGTACCATTTCTGCAAAAGCTATATCTTCCAGCGCCAGATCGCGCAGTGTTTCAATCAGCGCTTTTTTCGCAGCACTGGCCGACAAGGGCTTTAGTGTGGTTTTCAGACGTTCCCCGCTCAGGCGTCCCGGTGGTAATTCATATAACCAGCGCTGTAATAACTGCTGCAGCTCAGCTTTACTGGCAGGCCATTGTTCCGGTTTGCCCGGCAGACCAGTACCCAGATTACGCTCAGCTTCTGCTTTGGCTTCCTGCTTCTTTTTACCAATGTCGGCCATATCTGGTAAGCGTGGTTGCCAGTTGCGACTGGTACTGTAACGTCGGTACTGCGCCCATAATACCCGTACGACAAAGGCGCGTAATTCCCGATCCGGACTTTCGGTGAGTTGGAACAGCGCTGCTGGTAGCTGGAACCGCTGATGTTGCTGGATAATCTGCATGCCAAGCTGGCGGGTTTTGGGGTCTTTTGATTCACAAAAACTATAAACCGCGCTGGCTTCCAGTTGTCCGGCGTCAATACAGTAGTGTTTATTATCAGCATCCGCTGTTTCCAACAGAGCGTTAGTGGTGAACTCACGTACTTCAGTATGCTTTGATTCACACAAGCGGATCAGTTCAGCTGAGGCTGGTGACCAGCGTGCAAATTCCCAGTGGGCAAACTCCAGCGCAAATTTACGCAGCCGGTAATCATCATGATTGAACAATGACTCAAAGCGCTGGAAACTGAGGAACTCCTCTGGCATTTCTGCACCCGGATCAACCGGGCGATCTGTTTCCTGCAGGCAAATTGCCGGGTGATGGTAACGAATATATTTGCGGGCGAATTTACCAACCGGTGTGTCTGGTTTGTCCAGCAACATATGCCACAAGGTTTCACAGCCCGCTGTAATACTATCCTCCGAAAACTCGCGTTGTTCACCGGCCAGCATTTGCAGGAAGGCGGTTTCCGAGATAATTTTCATGGTCGCGCCATTTTCAATCAGCGCTTCGGCTTTGACCTGCTTACTGCCTTTACGCCCATTGCCGTACATAGGTGAACCTTCGTCACCAATCACCAGATAATCCAGCTTGCCATTCACTGCTGAGGAGTTCTTACCGTTAGCAGCGGTAACTTTGCCTTGCGCTTCTTTGCGCGTCATGGTCATTAGCTTGCCGGTAAACAGGAAGGTTTGGCCGTCGAAATCGACATTGATTTCTGCTTCTGGCGCTGGCTCGTTATTTGTGGCAGCCTGTGTGTTGTTGTCTGCGGTATCCTGTGGCGCAAAGTCAGCAGGGAGGAAGGCTTTAATCATGCGGTCGGTAGCAAAATTGTGGTAAGTCGCTTCCTCGCGATTCACCAGTTGCATTAGCCATTCAAAGCCTAATTCAGATGGGTTAATCCGGCGTACGTCTGATAACAGTTCGCGCATGGTTTCAGCCAGGTCTTCATCAAACCGGAGTTGCTGTGCCCAGCTTTGCTCAGACTGATGCAGTTGCTGGATCAGCGGGTAATCATGCCAGTCTGCCTCACAGGCAATGGCCTTACAGTAATCCACGGGTAATAGTGAGAGTTTGATCTCATCACTAAGCAGCCAGCCTCTCAGAGTGTATCCAGCCAGTGGGTGTAACAGGAAGGTTTGTACAAACTCACTGCTGAGTTGATTGAGGCCAATAGCTTCCAGTTGTTGCAGGGCAAACTCACTACTCTGCCAGGCAGCGGGACGGCTAATATCCAGCTGCTGCATAATAGCCTGAAAAAAATCTGCGCCCAGCGTTTTGAGAGGGTGTAGCTCCAGCAGATGTTCACTGGCAAATTTCACGCTGTTAGTACTGGCTGTCAGGAAACGTGCGCTAAACCAGGTCTGATCCAGTTCTTTACGGCCAAAATGTTTTAGTAATGCCTGGCTGGCGAACGGATTAGCATGTTCCGACTCCAGCAGGATGCCCCAGGCATCCAGGCCAATGTCTTTGCGTGGATCACGCTCACCAATTAGCTGCTGTGCGAGCTTACGCACATTTTGCTGTGGGTTATCAGCAAGTAACAGTAATTTATCCAGCGCCAGATCCCGCGCATGTGCCCGTACATAATCACAGGCATATTGACGGGCATCAGCAGCGGGGGATTCCAGCAGGCGTATAATACCGTCATGTAAACCCAGCTCACGGAACTGGTGTTGCTCAAAGCGGCTTGCCTGTTTCAGGGCCCAGACAATAAAACTGTCTACTGTTGGGCTGTTGGCGTTAATGGCCATTAAGCTGAGGATGCTATGGGTTTCAATCGTCCGCAGCGTAATGGCAAAGTCGGTTTTGAGTGCGTCACTGGCATATTCACGCATGGTTTCCGAGCGCGCTATTTCCATCAGGCGCAATAACGGTTCCGGTGAGCGCTTCCAGGTTTCCGTGAATGCACGTTTTTTCAGCCAGTGGCCTTTACCCTGACGTGCGACATAGAATGTGTTGCGACCATAGTTTTTGCTGTCGTGGTAGAAAATATGATTGGCCAGCCAGGTATTACGCCAGTCTGTATTATCCGGGTAAGCCGCGAGATAGTGAATGGCTGCTTCCGGGTAACATACCGGAATGGCTTCGCCCAGCTCGCGTAAATAACGCCATGCCCGGCGTTTCATATAGATCAGCGTTGGTGTGCTGATTTGGTGATTTTGTGCTGCTGTATCAATACGGGCGGCGATTTCACCGAGCAATTCGTAGTCGTTCTGTGCTTCGGCGGCTTTGTAAATATGCTTAATGGCTTTCCACGGGCCATAAACAACGGGAACGCGGCGAATAGCTTCAATCAGCGTGAGGCGGGCGTAATAACTTTCGTCCAACCATAATTGCAGTATCAGCCGGTATAGCTTTAAAGATTCCGGTAATGGAACTTCGGCATCATCAGCTTCCAGTAGGGCTATTTGTTGCTGGCGATAGGCTTTCTGGGTTTCGGCGGGTTGTTCGCGAAATGACGTGCTGAAAATATGTTGCAGGAAACGGTCAAAAGTGAGTGCTTCATCCCGAATGGCTTGTTCCGGTTCAGGGCGACCTTGCTGTGCGAGTTGCACAAGATAGTCAACTAATGCGGGGTCTTTTACCTCCCAGGCGTGCTGTACGGTGGCAAAGGTCAAGTGCATGGGCAATCCCTGTCTTGTTGTGAAAGGAACAAACTTTCAGTTCTTTTGATTATTGACGGCTAATTCTTGTGGTGTAAAAGCTAAGGGCATCCGAACAGATGCCCTTTAACCGTTGCGACATGAAAAGATTTCATGCGCCAACATTAGAAGTCTACCTCGATACCTGGTACATGGAAGGCTCACCGACCCGCACCCTAACTAGTGTTATAGGTACGTGCTGGAATTGCGATTGCGCAATTGCGCCAGCCCAGCACGTACCTATAACACTAGTTAGGGTATAGCGGGGCTGAAACAGCCTTCCTTGTGAACGATGCATAGCGTTAAAACGAAAGCGGCGCAACGCCGCCCTGACCGAAGTCAATCGCTAGACTCTTCATGTGCTGATCAATGTAGAATGTGCCTAATAAAAAAGCAAGTAAAAAGATTAAGCGGTATCTGTGATAGTCTGCTCTCCTTTTTCTTTTCGGTAGCGCAACATGCAGACAAGTTCTTTTTTCTGGCGACCTGAGCTGAAGAAAATCATGGCAATTGCCCTGCCGATTATTGTTGCTCAGCTGGTGCAGGTTGGTATGGGGGTCATCGACACAGTGATGGCCGGACGGATTGGCTCATTGGCGCTGGCAGCAATTGCGCTGGGGGCGGGTATCTGGATGTTTGCTATGTTGGTGGGCATTGGCATTATGCTGTCACTGCCGCCGACAATTTCCCAGCATATCGGGGCGGAGAATCATCCCCTGATTCGCGAGGAATTACGTCAGGGGCTGTGGCTGGCGTTGCTGGTTAGTGTCTTTATTCTTCTTATTACTGCGCTGATTGCATTTTGTATGCCGTTATTGGGTGTGGAGCCGGAAATTATTCCTGAGGTGCGGCGTTATCTGCTTTGGGTTGGCTGGAGTTTGCCGTTCAGCATTCTGTATATGGTGCCGCGTGCCTTTAATGAATCCTTTAGCAACACCATGCCAATGCTATGGATCTGGCTATTTCTGTTGCCATTGAATGCCTTTGGTAACTACTTGTTTATGTTCGGCAACTGGGGGTTTCCGGCAATGGGTGCTGCCGGAGCCGGGTTGGCCAGCGGTATTTCGCAAACACTGGGGTTTATCCTGTTGGCGGTGTACACCTTAAAAGCAAAGCGCTATCAGCAATATGACCTGGCCCGGCGGATGACAGGGCCGGATTGGTTGCATATCAAACAGCTGTTTCTGTTGGGTTTACCAATCTGCATCAGTCTGTCGATGGAGTCCGGTATGTTTACTGTATCCACGCTGTTGATGGGGCGGTTTGGTGTCGATATTGTTGCCGGACACCAGATTGCATTGAATATTGCTTCGCTGACTTTCATGGTGCCATTGGGTATTGCACAGGCGTTAACAGTACAGGTCGGGCATTCGATTGGGCGTAAAGATATGCTACAGGCGAGAAAGCGTGGGCTATTGGGCGTTACCGTTTGTGGTGGCTTTATGTTTTGTTCCGGCCTGAGTTTGTGGTTGTTTGGTGATTTCTTTGCCGGTTTATATACGCCGGATCAACAGGTAGTGGCCATCGCAGCGCAGCTCATGTTATTTGCGGCGCTCTTTCAGTTTTTTGATGGGCTGCAGATAGGAGCCAGCGGGGCGCTACGGGGGTATAAGGATACAAAGATTCCGATGTATCTGACCACGATCAGCTATTGGGTGGTGGGCTTACCTGTTGGTGTGTTACTGGGGATTTATTATGGCTGGGGGGGCAGCGGGCTGTGGCTTGGGCTGGTTTGCGGTTTATTTGCGGCGGCTGTCCTGCTGAATGGCCGTTTTGATCGTCTGAGTCGCCAGAGTTTGGCATAATGCAGGCAAAAGTGATCAGCTTATCATCGCCCATGTTTTAACGCTGCCGGGTAATGTGACTGAAACTTATTTCTCATGCTGCTTATATAAATCTAACTAAACAATGGATGGTCGTTCTATGCATGCACTTGATAGTATTTTAAACCGAGCAAAAACTTCACCTAAGCGTATTGTCCTGTCAGAAGGTTTTGATGGCCGTGTTATTCAGGCAGCGGCGCGCATTCATCGCCATGGTATTGCTGAGCCGGTGTTATTAGGGGAAAGCGAACAGATTTTACAGTTGGCTGCTCAGGATGGTGTTGATGTCAGTGCGATTGAAATCATCAACCCGTCGAACTCCGATATGCTGTTAGAGTTTGGTGAGCTGATTTATCAGATGCGGAAATCAAAAGGGGTCAACCGGGAGCAGGCGGCAGAGCTGGCTAAAACACCACTATGGTTTGGTAATTTGCTGGTAAGAAACGGTTATGTGGATGGTTCTGTGGCGGGGGCGGTACATTCGACAGCTGATGTAGTACGTACTGCAATCCGGGCGATTGGGGTCAAACCGGGTGCGAAAATGGTTTCCAGTTTTTTCCTGATGGTTTTTGATAAGCCTTACCATGAGGCTATACAAGGTTCAGCATTGTTTGCAGATTGTGCGTTGATTATTGAACCTACACCGGAACAGATGGCTGAAATTGCGCTGGCCACTGCCGACAATGCGCGTTTATTGCTGGAGGAAGAACCACGTGTGGCGATGTTGTCATTTTCCACCAATGGCAGTGCGCGTCATCCGAAAGTCACGAAAGTACAGCAGGCCACTGACCTGGTGAAGGATCGTGATGCCAGTTTGCTGATTGATGGTGAAATCCAGTTTCACGCTGCGGTGAGACCAAAAATAGCGCGTCAGAAAGTGATCGATTCACAACTGAAGGGGCGCAGTAATGTGTTTATCTTTCCATCGCTGGAATCAGGCAATGTGGCGTATAAAATGGCTGAGCATGTAGGCGGTGCTCAGGCAATCGGACCTTTTTTGCAGGGGCTGAATAAACCGGCAAATGATTTGTCACGTAGTTGTTCGGTGGATGATATTTATTACACCATCGCGACAACGGCGGTGCAGGCTGCCGGGCATTAAGTTGGTCTTCCGCCATGCCTGTTTCGGATTTAGTTACAAAAGATACATAGGTAAAAAGCACTTTTTTACAGAATGTAACGTTGGTTTATCTGAATGAAATTAGGGGTTTAGTTTAAATGTAGTGATGGAATAACAGCAAATGTATCTTACGGTAAAAGTTACTTATTGCTGATCAATAATTGGCATATTCTACACACATAGAAATCAAGGGCTTGATTTTTAGCAAAACACCAGACCTCTCAATATAAAAATAAATGTGTCTGGGTTTTAAACTAACCTCCTCCTGTATGAAAGCCCGGTTCTAGCCGGACCGGGCTGCTTTTTTTCAGGTAACGCTGAAATAGCAGGGACTAACTATTCCCCGGCCTTACTTCAACACTGGAAACTTCCCCTTCATCATCAACGTGCACACCGAGTGCCATCGGTGCACAACAGACCTGGCAATCTTCATAATAATCCTGGTCGCCGCCGGAAACGTCGATTTCAGTGGCCATTGTGGAATAACAATAGGGGCAGGTGATACTGCTATAGACAAGTGCTTGTGGCATCTGACTTACTCCTCCAGAAATAACTGGATAGCTTCGTTTAAGTAGAGCCAGCCATGATCTGTCGGAGAGATATGATTGTTGTTGATGCTAAGCAGATCGCGGCTGATAGCCGGTTTCAAGCCATTGGCAAGTGTGGAATAAGCCAGTCCGGTGCGTTCAGTATATAAATCAGCGTGGAAGCCCTGTCTGAGTCGCAGTGCATTGAGCATAAACTCAAATGTTAAATCAGCGTCCGAGAGCTGAGATTCGCTGCTGCGGGGTTTTCCGGTTTGTGTTTGCTGAATATATTGGGCAGGTTGGCGGTATTTCTGGTAACGGGTTACGGAAAGGTCAGGTTGAGTAACCTTGCCGTGCGCTCCTGCGCCAATGCCTATGTAGTCTCCAAACTCCCAGTAGTTACGGTTATGCTGGCATTCCTGTTTTGCCTTTGTGTAAGCTGAAACCTCGTATTGAGTGTAACATGAAGTTGTCAGCAAATCCTGTCCGCTTATCTGCATCTCCGCGATTGAATCATCTTCCGGTAAAGGCGGCGGGTGTTTATAGAATAAAGTATTAGGCTCCAGTGTGAGTTGGTACCAGGATAGATGAGTGGGTTGGAGGTCAATGGCTTGTTGCAGATCACAGAGCGCCTGTTCTGTGTTTTGATGCGGCAAACCAAACATCAAATCGAGGTTAAAGTTATCAAAACCGGCGCTGCGTGCTATATCTGCAGCTTTTAAGGCTTCCTCCTGTGAATGGACACGCCCGAGTGCCTTTAGATGCCCGGTGTTAAAACTCTGAATACCAACGGAGAGGCGGTTAATCCCGGCTTCACGGAAACCACGAAAGCGGTGTTGCTCGAATGTTCCGGGGTTGGCTTCCATCGTGATTTCTATATCGGGCCGGAAGGGCAATAAAGCGCGAATACCACACAGCAACTCATCGATACTGTCCGGTGAAAACAGGCTGGGTGTGCCACCACCAATGAAAATCGATTCCAGCTTTCTGCCCCAGATGTGCGGTAATTCAGTACTGAGGTCGTGTAGCAAAGCATCAATATAGTTTTTTTCCGGCAGCTGTTCGGGAGCGTTATGGGAGTTGAAATCGCAATAGGGGCACTTGCGGATGCACCAGGGGATGTGGATGTAGAGGGATAGGGGGATCATGTTTGCCCGTTGTTAATTGTGTCACTGTTTATTCTACCTATTTAAGGTACCTGTTGGATATTGTTCTGTATTGAGTGCCGGATACAAA
>JBMZDK010000085.1:0-14607 GCA_049614265.1 Thiolinea sp. | reverse complement strand
CCCGGCTTTGTGCAAATCGTCCTTGAGCAATTCCAGTCCATTAAGATTGTCGATACACACCATATCAAGGTCATTGCCCAACACTGCCTCAACCGCCGCTTCCCAGCCAGGTGTAACGTCAATCTGCTCTGCCAGGCGCGGCTGAGCGGTCAGCTGTCGTTGTGCCAGCCATTGTTTGCTTGCCTTATCTTCTTTATTTAGTCCGTCTTGCTGCAGTGTTTCTAAGGAAGACAATCGCCCCTGCAAGGTCTGTTGTCGTGAGTGCATGGCACTGAGTTGTTTTTGTGACTGTTCTGCTTGTTGCTGCTGTTGTTGCAGCTCAAGAACAGTTTTCTCCAGCTGTTCTGCAGCCAACTGCTGTGCTTTCTGAGTGTTGGAGAGCTGTTGCTCAAGTGTGCTAACATCACTAACAAATTGTTGGGTGGAGAGGTTTTGTCTATCTTCTGTCAGGCGTTGTAGTCGCTGCTTGGCATGGTTGATTTGCTGCTCAATCTGTTCCATGCGGGTTTTTTCGACCTGTGACTGTCGGGTAGGCTCAGCGATTTTGGCCTGTAGGCTTTGCCATTGTTCCTGCCAATCAGTGAGTTGTTCTTCCGCATCATATAGCCGGTCTTCTGCCAGTAGCAGTTCCTCTTGTAACCGCTCCGCTTTTGGTTCCTGTTCATTAAGCTGGCTACGGCTTTCCTGTAACAGTTTGCGGTCTTCTTCAGCATGACGAAGCGTTTCTTCTAATCCCTGTTGAATCTGTTGCAAACTGGCTTGCTGGCGCTCACGGGTCTCCTGTTGATGGCGAATGGCCTGTTCAAGACGGCTGATATCTGAGCCAGCCTGATAAAACTCGCCCTGAACAGTATTTAGTGCATCGTTGGCATCAGTGTATTGCTGCCGTAGCGCTTCAATGGCGCTTTCCAGCGTTCGGACAGCAGTGAGCTGATCCTGGTACTCATTCGATTTTGTACGTAGTTGTTCAATGAGCTGCTGATTTTGTGTGTCCAGTTCCTGCTGTTGTAACAACAGGAGGATCGCTTCCAGTCGTCGTTCTTCACTGCGTAACTCCTTAAACTTGGCGGCAGCTTTCGCCTGGCGATCAAGCTTTTGCAGCTGTTTTTCCAACTCGTCGCGTAGGTCAGTTAATCGCTCCAGATTCTCCCGGGTATGATTTATCCGGTTTTCTGTTTCACGGCGGCGTTCTTTATAACGTGAAATTCCGGCCGCTTCTTCTAATGTATTACGTAATTCTTCCGGTTTTGCTTCAATCAGGCGGGAAATCATTCCCTGTTCGATAATCGCATAGCTGCGTGGGCCAAGGCCGGTACCTAGAAAAATGTCGGTGATATCCCGACGGCGGCAGCGTGAGCCATTAAGGAAATATTTGGAGGTGCCGTCACGACTAACCAGTCGTTTCACTGAAATTTCAGCATAGCGGGCATATTCACCACCGAGTTGGCCATCAGAGTTATCGAATACCAGTTCAACAGATGCCTGGCCGACTGGTTTCCGGGCTGATGAGCCATTGAAAATCACATCATCCATCGACTGCCCGCGCAGGTGCTTTGCCGAACTTTCTCCCATCACCCAGCGCACAGCATCAATGGTATTGGATTTTCCACAGCCATTCGGGCCGAGAATTCCAACCAGATTGGTACGTAAATCCAGAGTAACGGGATCGACAAAGCTCTTGAATCCGGCGATGCGGATTTTACTGAGGCGCAATGCTAATTATTTCCTGTTTTGTCATTGCTGCGAAGGATGATACAAAAGTTGTGGGATTTCAATTCCCGATCAAAGTCTGTACGGCATCGACCTGTACTTTGCCCAGTGCTGTGCGCGGTAAGGCGTCAACAAATACTACATCACGCGGATGTTTGAACCGTGCTAATGTGCCCTGGAATGCGGCCAAAATGCTTTCACGCAGTTCCTGTTCTGAAGCTGGGGTTTCCGAACTTCGTACGGCTACCACAACCGCTACCTCCCCCCATTTTTGATGGGAACGCCCGACGATTGTCATTTCTTTTAATCCCGGAAAATCGCGGATTACCCTTTCCAGTTCAGCCGGATAAATGTTTTCACCACCTGAAATAATGACGTGTTTCAGTCGATCGGCAAACCAGTAAAAACCATCAGCATCCCGACGGGCAACGTCACCGGTGCGGAACCAGCCATCAATGATATTAGCATCGGTGGCGTGTGGGTTATTCCAGTAACGGTTAAGTATATTATCGCCTCTGACCCAGATTTCGCCGTTTTCACCCTCAGCAACATCTTTTCCATCCTGCACCAGACGAATTTCACATTCACTGCCACAACGGCCAATCGAGCCAACGCTGGTTAGTGCATTGTCCGGTTGCTGATAAATCGCCAGTGGGCTGGTTTCAGTAGATCCATAGACTTGTATGACCGGTATATAACGATCATGCATGGATTCGATTAAAGGTATCGGTACATCTGTAGAGCCGATTGACAGTGCGCGCATTGTGCTGAGGTCGGTATTTGCCCACTCCTTTGTGGCCTGTATGGCTTGCAACACAGTTGGCACGGCAACGGTGAGGGTGATCTGATGTTCGGCCAGTGTGCTGACAGCGGTTTGCGGATCAAACTTCTCTAATAAAGTCACTTGTGCGCCGATGAGTAGTGCTGGTAGTACCTGGATATTAAAACCGCCCACATGAAACATCGGCAGCATTCCTAAAATCCGGTCATCAGCTGTCATCTTGTGCATGTGCCAGCTCATACGCGCATTGCATAAAAAGCTATTGTGGTCGAGTACTGCACCTTTGGGTTGGCCGGTAGTGCCCGACGTGTAGACAATCATTAACGGGTCACTCAGGTTTTGACGCTTATCGTTATGTAGGTTTTTATCTGCTGATTGCTGCCCCTGGCTTTCATTCCGAAATGCTGGTAAATGACCGTCGTGTTTCGTCTCAGCATCCACAGGCATACTGCCACAGTCTTCATCAGATGCCAGACGCAGGGGAGTAATATTGTCTGTGAAGTGTCGATCATGAAAAATCATTGCGGGCTGGCAGTCGCGGACGGCGTGTTGTAATTCCGGTAATGCCAGGCGCCAGTTGAGTGGCACCAGAATCAGGCCATTACGGGCGGCTGCGAATAACAGAATCAGCATTTCGGGATGATTCATCCCATACCAGATAATGCGGTCACCGCGCTGTAATTCGAGTTCGTCGAATACAGCAGAGGTCTGTATGACCTGATCATTGAGTTGTGCATAACTCAGGCTTTGCTTTTTGAAGCGGATTGCGGTTTTATCCGGCGTATTACTGGCGTGCTGCTGCAGAAGGTCGCTGATATTCATGTCATGTATCGTCACTTTCACCCGGATTATACAAGGCGGCTTTGCCGATCATGTCAACGCAAAGTTCAGCTGTCCACGGTAACATTAACGCACCACAGCGGCTGTCACGATACAGGCGCTCCAGATGCAATGAACGCAGCATTGACTGGCCGCCACAGGTGCGTATCGCCAGTTGCGCGATTTCATTGGCGTTCTCCATCACCGAATATTGTGCTGTCCAGGCGCGCAATAAACTTTCCTGGCCGGGGTTGGGTTTTGCCTCGGAAATACTCTGGAACCAGAGTGCTTTGGTTTGCTCCAGCATTATCCGCATTTGTGCCACAGCGATTTGTTTGGTTGGATACATGCGCCTTTTTACCGGTGGTGTGCCAGGCATTTCACCGCGCAGGTATTTCACCGTGAAATCATAAGCAGCCTGTGCGATACCCATGTAGCTTGGGGTTAATGTCATAAACATGTGCGGCCAGTTTTTAGCGGCATTAAAGTAAACGCCCCGTGGCATCAACTGTGCTTCATATGGCACAAAAACATTGTCAAAGATAAGGGTGCGTGACACGGTTCCGCGCATGCCCAGTGGATCCCAGCCGCCGGAAACGGAAACCCCTTCTGCATCAGCAGGAACTGCAATGTACATGGTGTTTCGCCGCGAAGGCGTTTCGTCAGGGTGGGTTAGCTCAGTACACAATGCGCCGTAATAATTAGCGTGTCCGGAGAGAGAAGCAAAGATTTTTTTACCGTTAATAATCCAGCCGCCATCAGTTTTCAGTGCTGTGGTACCAAAAGCCTTTTTACCTGCGGCTGCATCGCCGCCTTCAGAGAAGGGCTGTGCATAAATTGCTCCGTCTTCAATGATGCGTCGGTAGTGGATAGCCCGCATCCGTTCGTGTTCGGCACGGGTTTCTGGATCCATTTCAAGCAGATCCAGTAACGGCCCGGTCCACAGGCATGAGCTGACGTGCATATTGAAAGTCAGTGCGGTTGCACCACAATAACGCCCGATTTCTGCCGCCATCAGCATATAGGTTTTCAGGTCTGCGCCACGCCCGCCTAGTGCTTCCGGAATACAAACTCCCAGCAACCCGGCCTGATGTAAATCATGATAATTTTCCGTTGGGAACGTCGCTTCACGATCATAATGAAAAGCACGTTCCGCAAACTTATCCTGAGCCAGCTCGCGAGCCTCAGTGCATAGTTGTGCCTGTTTGCTGTTAAGTCCCCAGGTTTCGGGGGCAAAAATTGGTGCATCCCGAGTAATTTCGGTCATTAAATTCTCCCAAAGCGATGGCCCGTTTCGATAAACTACGCAGCATAGCAAAAGTTTTCAGCTGTACAATCCACTTGTGCTAAAGAATGTTGTGACAGTGAAATCTTAATAGCAACTATGGGTAAAATACCCCGCCAATAAGGGGGGGCTCTCAGCTTTCACAGTAACTTTTGCATGCATGATTACGGTATAACATCATTTATGGGGACTGTCATGAAACTCGACAAACTTCTGGAATTACAGGGACAATTTCTGGCTGATTATCCGGAAGGGTTTAACGATCCCGAAATGCAGAAAGTGCGTAAAAAACATAACGTAGACAAACTGACGGAGCAGGCTCAGGATGCATTCACTGAAGCTAAGTTCGGTGATCCTGAGGCGGTGATTCAAAGTATGATTCAGATCGTTGGGCGCTCTTCCATGGTGTCGATGTTTGAGAAGCCACGATTTCGTGATGCTGTGGGCACATCGTTACCGGAAACCCGTGAGCTGATGGTAGACGGGCTTTATGAGTTTTTGCACGGTAATCAGGAGAAAGGCTTTAATATCCTGCTGGAAGAGCTGGTTACCATGAAACTGGCAAAATGGTCGCTGATAAGTATTCTGCCTTTTTACTATGCGCCAACAGAAAACTGGTTTATTAAACCGAATACGACGAAAGCGATTCTGAAACATTTTGAAATTGAGAGTCTGGTTTATAAGCCGCGTCCTTCATATGCGTTTTACAGGGATTACAGTGCCTTGCTAACTGAGATGAAAGACAATGCTGACCCGAATCTGGGGGTAAATAATGCGGCATTTACCGGTTTTCTAATGATGACAATTATGTAGAGCGGTTGCATGTATGAATAATTTGACTGAGGTTGCTGCTGTTGTCAGAACACTGACGGAGTTTTTTTCTGCTTATGATCTGAAGGCGGCGGATAAGACGTTGAAAGGTATTAAGGTAAACGGTGAATTGGATCTGCCTGAGTTTAAAGCAGAGCTGCTTGCGCAGCCAACCGTTTCCGGAATGGTGAACCGTTTTCGCCTTAATCCTTTTGATATGGAGAATGTCTTCGACCTGGAAGATGTTTTGCGTAAGGCGATAGAGCAGCACCCGGTTTTTGCCGGGGATAATGGGGAAGCTGTTGCGGGCGCAGATGAATGTATTGCTGCAGCCAACCCTCTATTGATGGATGCTTCGGACGATGAGTCGTCTGTAAATTCACCAGGCCATATGCCTGATTTACAACAGAATCAAATTATTACAGAGCCTGCCGTTAAACCATCGCGTGGCAATAATAATCTGCAAATGCTGATGTGCTATCTGCAATGGGCGAACCACCTATGTTATCAGGCTTGTGCAGAGCTACCAGAGCACGAGCTGAGTTTAAAGCGCCCAATGCTGTTTGATAATATCCTTAATTTGCTAAACCATGTTTATATTATGCAGCTGGTTTGGCAAGCTCACCTGTTGGGGAATAAGCATGACATGACTTCCCGGCGGCCAGCTGATGCACTGGACTTTAACCTGTTGCGAAGTAAACAGGTTGAGCTGGATAGGTGGTACGTAAACTATACTGATGAAATATCAGCTGCACAGCAGACTGAATATGTTGACTTCGAATTTATAGGGGGCGGTGCAGGTTCAATGACACGCGCTGAAATACTGCAGCATGTCGCGAATCATGCTACCTATCATCGTGGGCATATAGAAGGTGTGTTTTATCAGCTTGGTGTTGAGCCGCCAACGACTGATTTACCGGTGTTTTTACGTTTGTGTGCTGATGAGTTCATTGTTGGCGCTGAATAAAAGCCAGTAAAATCTGGTTGCAGGTTTCTGCTGCTTCGAGGTTTAGCAAATGTCCGGCATCTTCCAGTACATGAAATTCTGCTGTCTGAATTTTATCAGCCATTTTTTGCATGGTTGCCGGTGGTGCGGTTTTATCTTCCCGGCCCGCAATCAGACAAGACGGTTGTGCTAATTTTGCTGTTTCGTGATAGCGGTTAAAGGTGACAAGGCATTCCAGTATTGTCCGGTAGCTGGTTTCAGATATGTTGCTCATGCTGGTGATAGCGGCCTCTATAACGCTACTATCAGTTGTTTTAGCGACAAGTTGCGGGACGAAACCTGCGGCTAGTTCAGCCATACTTTTCCCTTCATTTAATGGCTTTAGCCGCGCAGCCAGAAATTTTTCCTTAAAGCTGTTATCACGTCCGCCAAAAGCGGATGTTGTTGCCAATAGGCTGAGTGACTTTACGTATTGAGGCTGAGTAATAGCCAGTTCCTGGGCAATCATACCGCCAATGGAATGGCCAATCAGGTGTGCCTGAGAGATGTTCAGGCATTGCATGAAACTGGCGAGTGACTGGCTTAGGGTGTCAAAGTCCGTTTGTGCAAGTGCAGCGGAGTTTCCATAGCCGGGCATTGTCCAGCTGATAACGCGATGTTTTGCAGATAAGGCTGTGAGCTGTGGTGTGAAGCTGTCGCAGTTCCCACCGATACCATGCAGGCAAATTATGGGGATGTCTTCAGCAGCTCCAATGTTTCCCTGCTCACGATATTCAATGCCGTTACACCTTGGCATATCAGAGCATATTGGGAATGGTTAGTGCGATTGCCGGGATACTGGCGACTAAAATGAGGCGTACAATATCGGCAATCCAGAATGGGGTCACACCTTTGAAAATGGTGCTGAGTTTGACATCCGGTACAACAGCTTTGAGTACAAATACATTGAGGCCAACCGGTGGTGTAATCAGGCTTATTTCAGTAACAACAACGACCAGAATACCAAACCAGATCAGATCGAAACCCATTGCCTGCATCATTGGATAGAAGATTGGCACAGTGAGCAGAATCATTGACAGGCTTTCCAGCACAGTTCCAAGCAGCAGGTAAACAACAATAAGGGCAAGTACCACATAAAATGGACTGGTATTGAGGCTGAGTACCCAGTCTCTGAGTTCATCAGGTAAACCGGCAAGGTTAACGAAGTTAGAAAACATGACGGCGCCGATGACTAAGAAAAACAGCATGGCGGTGGTTTTAGCCGTATTGACTAAGATTTTGTAAAAGCTGCGCCAGGTGAGTTTACGCAGAGCGAGAGAAATCAGAAATGCTCCCATAGCGCCAATACCGGCAGCTTCAGTCGGTGTGAAAAAGCCGGTGTAGATTCCGCCCATAACGAGGGTGAATAGAACAGCAATACCCCAGATACCACGGAAAGCCCGCCAGCGTTCCGGCCAGTCGCTTTTCTCTGCAGCAGGGCCACTGTCCGGTTTCAATCGTACAGTAACCCATACTGCTGCCATATATAGGAAAATACCCAATAAGCCCGGCAGGATGCCTGCCATAAACAGCTTACCGATATCGGTTTCGGTCATAATGCCGTAAATAACAAGAATAACGCTGGGTGGGATTAAAATACCAAGTGTGCCGCCTGCTGCAATAGAACCGGTTGCGAGACTGTCTGAGTAGTTATATTTGCGCATTGATGGCATCGCAACTTTAGACATTGTTGCTGATGTTGCCATTGAGCTACCACAAACCGCAGAGAAAAAACCACAGGCAACAACGGTGGCCAGTGCTAATCCCCCTTTGAGATGGCCAAGGAATGCATTAGAGGCACGGTAGAGTTGGGTGGACAATCCTGACTCGGTAATGAAATTACCCATCAAAATAAATAGGGGGACGACAGACAGTCCATAGGACAGGCCCGTGTCAAAAGCCACCTGAGGAATCATTTTCAAGGCGGCATCCCAGCCACGCGGGTTTTCAAAGATATTGACCTGCACTAGTGCGAAACCAATCACTCCCACGGCACCCATAGCCACACCCAGTGGAATGCGTAAAAAAATCAGCCCGAGCAGGCAGGCAAAACCAATTAAGCTATATTCCATAATGATTCCAGATAATCCTGTTCAGGATTGAAGCCCGTTAGTCGTTAGTGTCGTAAAGGAGGGATGAGAAACGTTGTGGTGTCGACATATACACACCATGCCGGGTGTATATTAAGTCTGATATTCATCATCAGCTTTAAGTAAACGTTTGCGCCCGGTAAATAACATAACCAGCAACGCAAGTGTTGCCAGAGTGCAGGTAATTGCCATCAGGAACGTTAGTCCGGCGTAGGGGATTTGCAGAATGGCAGTAGTGTCCTGATATTGGTAAGTCCGGATAGAAAATTTCCACATTAACCAGGTCAGGGTGGAGAAAGCTGCAATATTAATGAGATTAATGACAAGCGCTTGCACGGGTTTTAGCCAGCGTGGAATGACATTGTCGAGCAAATCTACATCAACATGTCCTGCCTCTGCGGTAACCAGAGGCAGGCCAAGGAAAATGAGTGCCGCTAACAGCAATTCGGTTACTTCAAAACCACCGGGAAGTGGGTAATCAAAGAAATCACGCCCCACCACATCGATAAAAGTCACCATCATCATGGTAAACATTACCAGCGCAGCAGCAAAACCAAGTAAACGCCTGAACCAGCGTTCAGGCGTTGTCTCAGTGGATACACCCTGGGTTACAGGCGATTCACTCATGTCAGTAGTCCCGGAATAATGAAATTAGCTAAGCGGCGTGCAAAAGTTCTCAGCAGGGAGTGTCTGAAGTCTTTTGCACGCATGCCAATTACTCGCTTTTGTATTCGCTAACCATTTTGCGCATATCTTCAAGAGCGGCTTTGCCGTCAACACCTTTGGCATCAGCTTCTTTAATCCAGTCAGCCTCAAGGTGTGCGGTGCGCTTTTTAATGTCAGCAACAAACGCTTCATCTGCTGTTGTCAATGAATTACCCGCCGCTTTGATTGCTTCCAGGCCTTTAGCATCTGCTGCATCCCAGGCTTTACCAGCCAGTTTGGCGAAGGTTGCACCGGAAACTTTATCAATAGCAGCCTGATCTTCTGCGCTCAATCCGGCAAAACGATCTTTGTTCATGACCAGAAAGAAACTGGTGTTATACAAACCGCCCGGAACCAGTGTGGTGTGCTTAACCAGTTCGGTAATTTTGAATGAGGGTAAAGATTCTGTTGGCAGGAAAGTACCATCTGCCACGCCGTGTGACAGCAGTTCGTAGTTCTTTGAGGCTGGTTTCAGCAGCGCTGTTGCTTCCAGTGCTTTTGCAACTTCACTAACCACTCCGCCACCAACGCGAATTTTCATGCCCTTCAGGTCGCCGGCAGCTTTAACGTCTTTTTTGCTGTTATGGATAGCGCCCGGGCCATGAGTAAAGACGCCCAGTAATTTAACATCCTTATGCTCACCAGCTTTGGCGAGGTGTTTTTCATGTACATTCCAGTAAGCAACAGAAGTGGCCTCTGCGCTATCACCCATGAACGGGAATTCGGCAACTTTTGTCATAACAAAGCGGCCCGGTGTATAGCCGTGCACACTGTAAGTGACGTCTGCAGTACCATCGCGAGCCAGGTCATAGTGAACTTTCGGGTGTCCAAGGCCTTTGGCCAGTAGTTTGACTTCGACCCGACCTTCAGTGGCTTCTTTGACACTATCAGCCCAGGGTTGAATCATGTTCGCTACAATAGGGTGAGCGGCAGGCAGCCAGGATGAAAGCGTTAGCGTTGTAGTGTCAGCCAGCGCCAGTCCGGAACTCAGGCTTAAAGTCAGGCCGGTAGCCATTGATAGCAGGATCTTTTTCATCGCATTTCTCCTCTGTTTGCAATGGCCGCAGTCTATCATAGGAAGTGTTACAGGATTAAGCCTTTTTTCCGAAATTGTGTATCGTTTTGAGCAAGAGGATAGTGCAGGAAGGAAACCCTGCAGAAGCAGTTATTGGTCTTCCGCAGGGCGTCAGTGTGATCTCATTTTCCGGCCAACTCCGACCAGAGTTGATTAATCAAATCATTGGCAGGTGGGGTAAAATGATTGAGATAAGCTGGTTTCTGTTCCGTGAAACCGGGGTGGGTTTCAATCAGTTTATCCAGCTCCTGTTGAGCCTGTTCATCTAAATCATTGCGGCGATACAATACAGTTCTGAGCAATGGCCCCCAAAAAGTGCTTGTTCTGACTTTATTGGCTGCTTTCATTGCCTCCGCATAACTGCCGTTGCGGTAAAGATTAAGGGCAAGCGGGATGTTATACCAGTCTGGGTAGACCGGGCTGATTTTCATGCTATTGGTAATCAGGCCTACACCCTCATCCCAGTCACCTTTACCCATGTAAATAAGGCCTGCCATGGCATTCAGGTGGGTGTCCAGTGGGCTGATTTTCAGGGCCTGTTGCAGACTTTCCTCACATGCATCAAGTTGATCATTGACCAGATTGACAAATGCATAGAACAGGTGGGAATAAGCATTACCCGGAGCGAGGTGCATTAGCCTGCCTGCAAGATCTTTCCAGTTCTCACATAATGCATCAAATTCATTATATTTAACCAAAAACTCCGTGCGGCAGAGATCAGCATAAACGATAAGGTTCTGAACGTCTCTGGGGAAGGTATCCATGCGGTCAGCACAAATTTCACGGGCTTCATTTAAGGTTGTTGGATTGAGTTCCCAGATACGTTGTCGCAGTGCCAGCATGACCTGATACTGAGGTAGGATCGGGCTTTTCATGTCCAGCAGGTGACGTGCCCAGAAATCGTGTGCAACACCTTGTTCCAGACCCACAGTATCGTGAGCAATGCGCTTAAATATTGTTTGCAGGCTGGATTCATCAGGATAATCCTTGCCCAATATATAATTTTCTGCCCAGACGACCTGACGTGTGCGGCTATGCGCAAGGCTGCATTTTAAATTATAGCCATTATCATCGTCGTATAAATCGAATAACAGCGCGAAGTCCGTTTCATATTCTGTCCAGGCTGCATCAGGCCAAACTTGTTTTTGGCTTTTGTTTTCATCAGCAAATAATATCTGGCAAAAATTAAACTGAGTCAGGCTAATGACATAATCGCGTGTCAGGCGGGTAATAATTTCCCAGCCTGCGGTTTTGTCATGGGTAAACATGCGTGGGACACAAATCAGCCCGGGGCCCTGGGAAGTTCCGGGTGACTTGGGTCTGCCTGCGTAGACATTGCGTTTCTGGTGTTCATCACGATGCATGAAAGCCGGTTGGTAACTGCCAACGGGCAAAACAATCCTGACCAAATTTTCACGGCCTTCACCGGCATAATATTCTTCCAGTTGTTTACGTAGCCGACCGGCCTGAACACGTATGAGTGGATTGGAGGAAGGATCAAAGTCAGGGGCTTTGCCCAGTGCTTCAATGGCAATTGAGTGCTGATTGATTGCTTTGCCATGACCCTCAACTGTGCGCTGGACAACATAAATCAGAAATTTCTGTGCTGCCTTGCGCGAGCGGAAACAACGGCTGTCAAGGACGCGTTCCAGCTCTGCCTGGATGGCGGATGATGATATTTTCATCTTTTTCTATTTGTCTCTCTTTGCAAGTAACAGCCGCTATGAATCTACCTTGGGGGGTAGTAATCATGCGCCGTTTAATGTTATAGCTATATAAGGTTTAATGTGGTTTATTTTAGTCTCGTTTGACATGCTAGAGACTAAATGTCCGCAGTGTAAGTAACTACAAATAGTTAACGGATAAATGTTACCGGTTACCTAATGATAGGTAATAAAAGAGAGGATATTGTTTATATTAAAGTGCCTGAGTATTTTATCAGCAGAATTTTTTCCTACAAGGGTTAATTGATGCCTCGCTTTAGTATATCGCTACCTGTTCAGCGCCGTAATTCTTCAATACCTGCCTCCAGGCCATTGACTGTAAGTGGATACATGCGCTGGTCAATTAACTGTTGAATCATTTGGTTACTTTGCGAGTATCCCCAGTGTTTTTCCTGTTCAGGGTTTAACCAGATCAACCGGGAGAATTTTCGTGTTACGCGTTGCATCCAGAGTGCACCGGCTTCCTGATTATAGTATTCGATACTGCCACCTGCATGACTGACTTCCCATGGTGCCATTGCCGCATCACCAACAAAGATAACTTTGTAATCACTGCCATATGTATTAATGATGTCCTGGGTTGCGTAACGCTCATGGCCACGGCGCTGATTGTTTTTCCACAGGTGGTCATAAATAAAGTTGTGGAAATAGAAGTATTCGAGATGCTTGAATTCTGCGGTAGCTGCTGAAAACAATTCTTCACATGTGCGGATATGGTCATCCATTGAGCCACCAACATCAAAGAATATCAACACCTTCACTGCATTATGTTTCTCCGGAACCATTTTCAGATCGAGATAACCGGCATTGCGGGCAGTAGAGCTGATAGTGTCATCAAGATCAAGTTGATCAGCAGCGCCTTCGCGGGCAAAGATACGTAATTTACGCAGTGCGACTTTAAGGTTACGCGTACCTAATTCCAGCGTTTGATCCAGATCACGGAACTGACGTTTTTCCCACACTTTGGAAGCACTGCGGTTACCGCCTTTACCACCAATTCTGATTCCGTTTGGATGATAGCCTGAGTTGCCGAAAGGGGAGGTGCCTCCGGTACCAATCCATTTATTGCCGCCCTGATGACGTTTTTCCTGTTCTGCTAACCGTTCTTTAAAAGCCTCCAGTAACGCTTCCGGGTTTTCAAAACCCTGTGCTTTTAGCTGCTCGATTTGTTCCGGAGTTAGCTGATCCGCCCGTAACCAGTCTTCCGGAATCAGTGCTTCTAAGGCTCCGTCGAATTCTTCAATGCCTTGCATAAAGTGACCAAATGCAAGGTCAAAGCGATCGAAATGTTTTTCGTCTTTGATAAGGCTGGTGCGAGCCAGGGCATAAAACTCATCGGCATTTGCAAAGGCCATGCCGTGTTGCAGAATACTGAGAAAATCCAGAAACTCCCGGATAGACACCGGAAGTTCGTGATTTTTCAGAGTGTAGAAGAAATTAATTAGCATGATATGAGCCTGTTAGCGTCGGCTACGCGCATGCATGAATGCCAGTTTTTCAAGCAGACTGACATCCTGCTCGTTTTTGATCAGTGCACCGTGCAGAGGCGGAATGGCTTTGCGCGGATCGCTTTCCTGTAATATCTGTTCCGGTAAGTCATCGGATAATATTAACTTCAGCCAGTCGATCAGCTCTGAAGTAGAGGGAGGTTTCTTTAAACCCGGCACTTCACGTAGCTGAAAGAATGTTTCGAGTGCCATACTTACCAATTCTTTTTTTATGCCCGGAAAATGTGCATCAACAATCCTGCTCATGGTGTCTTTGTCCGGGAAATTTATGAAGTGAAAGAAACAGCGGCGCAGGAATGCATCCGGCAATTCTTTTTCATTATTACTGGTGATGATAATGATTGGGCGATTTTTGGCTTCAATAGTTTCGCCGGTCTCATAAACATGGAATTGCATGCGATCGAGTTCCAGTAGTAAATCATTGGGGAACTCAATATCTGCTTTATCGATTTCATCAATCAGCAAAACAGCTTGTTGCTCGCTACTGAAAGCTTCCCATAGCTTGCCTTTTTTAATGTAGTTAGCGATGTCATGCACTTTGCCATCGCCGAGCTGAGAATCACGCAGGCGTGATACGGCATCGTATTCATACAATCCCTGCTGTGCTTTGGTCGTAGATTTGATGTGCCACTGGATGAGAGGTTTGCCAAGGGAAGAAGCAACTTCTTCCGCTAACAGGGTTTTACCGGTTCCTGGCTCACCTTTTATCAGCAGGGGGCGTTCAAGCGTAATAGCGGCGTTAACGGCAAGCTGCAGATCAGCGGTGGCAATGTATTTGTCTGAACCGGTGAAACTCATGTGGAATGCTCACGATTGAAGAAAGCCGGTATTGTATAGCTATCCTGTGCATTTCCTCAATTACCCAACAAAGCAGGTAGCAGTGGTTAACGCGAAGATTTTTCAGAAATCTGAGCTTAGCGTTTTACTCAAACCATAAATGCCAATCGTAGCCGCAGTCACTGCACCAGTGGTGAATGCGGCTTTTAGCCATGATCAGTGAATACATGCCAAATGTTAGTAAGCCCAGCACAACCATTAGCCAGGGTTCCCGGCTGGTGACTTTGTCAGAACCACATTTGGGACAACTCAATCCATCGCTATAAGACAGGTTTGGA
>JBMZDK010000084.1:0-14613 GCA_049614265.1 Thiolinea sp. | reverse complement strand
CGGCACCTTCACTCCAACCATCGCCCCGACTTCCGGCGAGAAACACCCACCCGCATTGACGACGTGTTCAGCAATAATCGTGCCCTGATCAGTCACCACTTCCCACTCACCGGAGGGCAGTTGGTTAATATCCATGACGCGGGTATTGCGGTTAATCTCGACACCATTCTTCTTCGCCAGCCCGGCTATCGGCATCACCACCGACGTTGGATCAACATGACCATCCATAGGCGTACTGACAATAGTCCGTGCTGAACTGAAATCCATCAGCGGATTCAGCGCTTTCGCTTCTTCCTGACTGACAAAATGGTATTCACAGCCAATATTGCGCATACGGCTGTCGATATGAGTAAACCACTGCTCTTCGACTTCAGTGAAACCGATACGCAGGCTGCCTGTGGTATGAAATGGCGTTGGTTCACCCGTTAACTTAGGCAGCTCATCGCGGTAAAAACGAATGGAGTAATCCTGAATCGCAGCAACGGTGTGGTTGCCGATAAAGTTCGAACACAAACCGGCAGCATGCCAGGTCGAGCCGCTGGTGAGTTCACCCTTCTCAATCAGCGAGACATCCGTCCACCCCATGGCGCTCAATTGATAGGCGAGGTTTACCCCCAGCGAACCGCCGCCAATAATAGCGACTCTCGTATGTGATTTCATGATTGCTCCAAAATTATAACTAATACCAAGCCTTAGAGGCTGGTGACTCTTATGTCAGGGTATGGACAGCAGGGAAGCTGTCCATAAGCCTCCATGGATGGATTCACGACGCCCCTGACATAAGAGTCAGCAGCCGTCCACCACAGTGATTTAACTCCGCCCCACCGCCTCACGCGGCAACACAATATTAAACTTCTCCCGAATCGCCTGATCCACTTCATCACTCACATGATCAGGAAAATGCGTCGAGAGTATTTCATTCTTACGCCGGATGGCCTTATCCAGAATCTTAGGCCGTCCGTTTTCATTCCACTCATTCGGGCTATTACGATCCGAAAACTCAGGGTAAATATACTCACTCTGCATTACTTCCAGTGTCTTATCTGCACCAAGATAGTGTCCGGGGCCATTACAGCAGACATCCTTAATAATATCGACACTCAGCGTTTCATCATTGACTTCAACACCGCGTACCACGCGCATCACTGAACCCAGCACGTCATTATCCATCAGTAGACTTTCTTTACTACAACTCAACAAACTGGCGTACATTCCGGCAGATTCATACACCAGATTCGCACCGGACAAAGCCGCCGACATCGCATTGGCCGAACGCTCCGCACCTGCCTGAAAATCGGGATACTTAGCATCGCTCATACCGCAAGCTGTACCAGACGGCAGGTTATAGAAATTCCCCATCTGCATACAAGCTGCTGATAACAGCCCCTGCTCCGGGGAACCGCCGCTCATGGCGCCGGTACGCAGGTCAGAAATAAACGGCCAGGTGCCCAGAATCGCCGGTGCGCCCGGTTTCATCGCATTCACATACACCAAACCGCCGAGGCATTCTGCCCAGGCCTGCGCCGTAGCACCGGCCAGATTCGCTGGAGCGGTTGCGCCCGCCTGTGCTGCTGACAGCAACAGAACCGGCATACCGCCTTCCACCGCAACACGCAGGCATTCCAGCGCATCCTCCGCAAATTTCATCGGCGGTACCACAAAGCAGTTCGACTGACTGACAAAAGGCCGCGCCCGCCAGGCTTCTTCTGAACCCGCGACCGCATGCAGCATCTCAAACGACTGTTCCAGATTTTCCGCCACTGTCCAACTGCTGCCAATGGGCTTGGTCGTTCCCATAATCGAGGCATACAGGGTGTTCTGATCCATGTCGTTATTGTCTTCGATATCACGTAAGACACACATACGCTGGAACATACTGAGATGCTCACACTCCTGCGTTAAACGCGCCAGATCGTATAAATCCTGCGTTTGTGTGTCGCGGTAATCATCGTTTTCCGCATCGGCCAGCATAACAGCAGCACCAGCGGTGGAGAAATGCACCTTCTGCTCAGCCAGGTGAATATCGTATTTCGGGTCTTGTCCGTATAGCGTCACTTCACGCTGGCACATAGACAGCGCCTTTTCCACCACCTCGCGCGACATGCGCAGGCGGCCATCATCACCCATCACAGCGCCAAATGCTGTACATACCTCAATGCAATGGGGCGTTGCCTGCGCAAAACCGACTTCTTCCAGAATTTGATACACTGCAGCGTCGATTTTAGCTATGTCTTTATCTGATAAAGGTTTGTACTGACCACCACTTAGTCCGGGCTGAACCGGTTTAATATCCTCCGCCAGCGGGGCGTTGCGTAATGCGACGCGCGCCCGGCGTCCTCCTGCTCTGCGTGCCATAGTGCTATCCTACCAAACGTTGTTATCGCACCAGTTTATGGAGAATAGCGCTATTTTCTGTTATGAAAAATACACTTTAATTTATAAAAAAATGACAAGGTAGCAAACAAATGTTAATTTCCCTTAAACACTGGTTGTCGTTTCTCCACAAAGGCAGCAACGCCTTCTTTAAAGTCAGCGGTTTGCCCGGCCATGCCCTGTAATTTTGCTTCCAGCGCCAGTTGTTCCTCTAAGGTGTTTGCAGCTGAAGCATTAATCGCCTGCTTGGTGTAGGCCAGCCCCTTGGTCGGCTGCGTTGCCAGATGTTCAGCCATTTTCCTTGCTTCCGGCATCAGGTCTTCATCATCCACACAGCGCCAGATCATCCCCCACTGCTCGGCCTGTTCCGCGCTGATTTTATCGCCCAGCATACTCAGCGCCATCGCCCGCGCACGCCCCACCAAACGCGGCAATACCCAGGTACCACCCGCATCAGGCAACAATCCAATCTTGCAGAACGCCTGAATGAATGAGGCTGAACGCGCTGCCAGCACAATATCCGCCGCGAAAGCAACATTCGCCCCTGCCCCGGCAGCCACACCGTTAACCGCACAAATCACCGGCATTTCCAGATTAGCCAGCGTTCCCACCAGTGGTGCGTAGTTCTCTTCGATAATGGTCTGCAGGTCAATATCCGCATCGCCTGCCACAGCTTGCGCATCGACCAAATCCTGTCCGGCACAGAAGCCACGCCCATTACCGGTCAGCAGTAAACAACGCACAGTCTCATCTGCCTGCACCTGAGCCAGTGCATCACGTAGTTCAGCATGCATGGTTTCAGTAAAACTGTTCAGCCGATCAGGGCGGTTTAGGGTAATAGTGGCAACACCAGCGGCTACCGCGTATTCAATCGTGGTAAAAGTCATAAGTATTTTCCGGGCAAGGTTTTCAGAACGGTCATTTGTAGCCATTAAATATACCGCAGCACTAAAAAGAGATACAGAAATTTAACCACACCTCTTTTTTCTGTATCATGAAACGTTGTTTATACGGAGTCTTGTTCATGCCTTGTTATGCCATTGATGGAATTCGCCCGGTTGTTCATCCTGACAGCTATGTTCACCCCACCGCTACATTGATTGGCGATGTGATTATTGCTGCTGATTGTTATATTGGCCCCGGCGCGGTTATGCGCGGCGATTTTGGGCGCCTGGTGCTGGAGTACGGCGCCAATTTACAGGATACCTGTGTGGTACATGGTTTTCCCGGCACTGATACGGTGGTAGAAGAGGACGGGCACATTGGTCATGGTGCAGTACTGCATGGTTGCCATGTCGGTAAAAATGCCCTGGTCGGCATGAACAGTGTGGTAATGGATGGCGCTAAAGTCGGTGAATCCGCCATGGTAGCGGCGATGAGCTTTGTCAAAGCCAATATGGAGATTCTGCCACGCCAGCTGGTTGCCGGCTCACCAGCGCGGGTCATTCGTGAGCTGAGTGACGCTGAGATTGACTGGAAACAGAGTGGCACAAGAGATTATCAGCGGTTGGCTAAACGCAGTGCGACGACGATGGTAGAAACGCTACCGCTGACGGAAATTGAAGCAGGACGGTCGCGCCTGGACGTAGCAGAATCAGTACCGCTGTATACTTTAAAAGAGAAATAAGCGGCACTTGTTTACAATCCGGCAACTACAAAATCTGACTTAAAAACTCCTGCGTTCTCGGGTCTTTTGCCTCATCAAAAAACGTTGCCGGTGATCCGTGTTCCACTATCACACCACGGTCAGTAAAATAAATATGATCCGCCACCTCGCGCGCAAATCCCATCTCATGCGTGACCAGGATACAGGTCATGCCTTCTTCGGCTAATTCTTTGATGGTGACCAGTACTTCTTTTACCGTCTCCGGGTCAAGCGCTGCGGTCACCTCGTCAAACAGCATAATATCCGGATTCATCGCCAGCGAACGCGCAATTGCTACCCGCTGTTGCTGACCACCGGACAACTCACCGGGATAGCTGTGTTCTTTACCTTCCAGGCGTACTTTTTTCAGTAGTGCATAAGCTCGCTGCTCCACCTCGCCTTTGTTTTCTTTCAGCACCTGAACCGGCGCCATCATTACATTCTGTAACGCGGTTTTATGCGGAAACAAATTGTATTGCTGGAACACCATACCGACTTTCTTGCGCAGTTCCAGCTTGTCCAGGTTCAGATCATTAACCTCCTGCCCTTCAACCAAAATCGAACCTTGCTGAATATCGTTTAGTGCATTAATACAGCGAATCAACGTCGATTTACCGGAACCGGACGGGCCAATAATACAAATGACCTCACCCTTCATGACATCCAGCGATACGCCCTTCAAAACCTCCAGGTCACCGAAGGATTTATGCACGTTTTTCAGGCTGACCATCGGTTGATCAGGTGTCCAATTTGTACTTTGCTGTGTGGTTTCACTCATGACCTAACCCTTAACGTTAAACTTTCTTTCCAGGTACTGCGTCCATTTAGCAATGGGGTAACAGTAAATAAAGAACAGGAACAAAATAAAAGTATAAAACGGCACCAGCAATTCCGGTTGGTTGCCTTCTGATTCCATTGCGTCACGTGACAGTTTTAAAATGTCATTAACTCCCAAAATAGACACCAGTGGCGTTGCCATAGTCAAAATCGCATACCAGTTCATCCACGGTGGAATCATGCGCTTAAAACACTGCGGCAGGATAATGCGCCATAAGGTCTGCAGGCGGGTATAAGCCAGCGATTCTGCGGCCTCCCACTGGCCGGAAGGTACCGATAACACCGCACCACGTACAATTTCCGAAATATTCGCCATAATCGGCAACGACAGGCCTATTACCGCTTTTAGCCAATCGGGCACCGGAATCGTGAACCCAAACAACTTAACCTCAAACGGAAATGCCAGCATGACCACAAACAGCAACACCAGCCACGGTGAATTACGGAAAAACTGAGTAATTGTCCAACAGCATTTGCGCAGCCAGCCATGGATTGAAATTTGCCCCAGTCCGAGCAAAACACCAAGGATAGTGCCAATGATCATGACTAACAGGCTGATCAGAATATTGAAGAAAAACCCTTTAGTCAGTAGAAACGGTGTCCAGCGCCATAGTGCATCAAGCGCATCCATTGTGCCGTAATTATTTGTGCTGGCATGAGCCAGGGTAGAAAACCCCATAATCGACACGGCCAGCACAAACAGCTGCCATACCGACAACTCACTCAGCCAGCGGGTAAAACCGGTGGCAAACGGATTGCCGGGTAGTTGACTCTGGTTGAATTTAAACGGTTTGAGCACCGGAAGATCGGTGTTATGTGTGTGAATACCTGGAATCTTTTTCATAGCAGCTTCTCACACCCCGTATCCGGGAATTTTCAGCTGGCGTTCCCAGCTGTGCATGCCCCAAACCAGTATGCCCACCAGCCCAACATAAAATAAAAACAGGAACAGCATTGCCGGGTATTGTGCTGATGGATAGTTATTCCAGATGGTCACTGCCTGGTATAACAACTCCGGCACTGCAATCACCAGCGCCTGTGTCGTGGTCTTCACCAGGTTGACCATATTATTATTCAGCGAAGGTAGTGTGACCCGAAAGGCCAACGGCAAAATAATATGCACATACGACTGTAAACGGCTGTACCCCAGTGATTCAGCGGCTTCTTTGGTAGATTCCGGCACCGCCTCGATCCCGGCACGGAAAATCTCAACATTAAATGCCCCGGCAAAAAACGATAAGGAAATAATCGCCCAGCCGATATTGCTAATAATCGGCAGCTCTAACCAGCCATCCGGTGAGTAGGTTGGCGTAAACTGTCCGAGGGCAAAATAGAAAAACAGGAGCTGCACTACTGGCGGCGTATTGCGGAAAAACTGGATATAGCCCTGAACAATGCTGCGTAGTAATTTATTGGGTGATCCCTGTAACCAGGCGCCTACCAAACCAATAACCAAGCTAAATATCACACAGAAAAAAGACAGCTCCAGCGTTACCCAAATGCCTTCAAGCAAGCGGTTAATCTCGCGTTCCTCATAAAAGAAAATGAAATTCCAGCGGGGTTGCTCTTCGGCGAGTTGGCGGAAGAAATTGGCGATAAAATCGGGCATGGAGGTGTCCTGCTAACACCCTCACCCCCCAACCCCCTCTCCCTCACAGGGAGAGGGGGGAAGATGGTTTCGGAGGCGAGGGTATAAGTATCTTTAGCCCCTCGCCCTTCTAAAGGGAGAGGGGTTGGGGTGAGGGTTGAAGCTTTACTTCGCCAACCAATCTTTAAACCGTTCTTTCTGATCGGCCAGATACTGCGTAGGCTGGATGCCCCATTTCTTTTCCCATTCGATCAATTTGCCGGATTCATGCCAGTTAACAATCATCCCGGACATAAAGTTACCCCAGATGCCATCAACTTCTTCCACCGGTACCGCTAATCCCCAGGGATTATCATCTTCGGTTTTCATTGGCATTTCAAAGTCATCCCACTGACCGCTGGCCAGGTCAGCCATAATCGAGGAATCATCATAAACCCAGGCAATACACTTCTTATCACGCAGTGCCTGTTTAGCTTCAGCATTACCGGTAAAGGCAACAATTTTCGCCCCATAACGCTCTTCTACGATCTGGTTATAGAATGCGCCCTGCTTACCACAAACCGGCTTGTCTTTCAGCTCAGTCCACTCTTTCAGGCCAACGGCTTTTGGCGCGAGTACATTAGTACCGGAAGTGTAATAAGCGGGTTTCGGGATACCAACAATTTTGCGGCGGTCTTCGCGATCTGACATGGTCGCAATCATCAGGTCAATCTTGCCCTGTTCCAGAAATTGCATCCGGTTGGATGACTGCACTGCGACCAACTCCAGTTCAACACCCAGCCGGTCAGCAACATCCTGCGCCATGTCGATTTCCATACCAACGATTTCACCGCTGTCATTACGGAAGCCCCAGGGTTTGTAGTCGGCCTTAACACCAACAACCAGCTTGCCTTTTTCCAGTACGGCTTTAAAACGGTCGTTGGCCGCATTGGCCTGCAGCGCCATGGTGCTAATGGCTAAGGTTACTGCACTAATTAATAACTTTTTCATTAAGGTTTCTCCTCCTGTGTTTACAAATTGTGACCAGCAAAGTTCTTTAGCTGGCCTCATCATATTCACCCATTTGATGATTCAGCGCTTCAGCCTGTTCAATACGTGCCTGTAAGTCTTCCCCGCCCCTGCGTACTACCATTGCAATGAGCGATTCCAGCAAAACCAGCGGTGCGGCGTAAGATGGAAAAAATTGCGGGCTTTCTGTCGCCGTATTGAAAACATAAGTGGCTTGTTTAGCCACAGATGCTAAATCAAAATCGGTCAATACAATTAACCTTACACCTTTTTGTGCTGCTAAATCAGCCAATTGTACGATTTTTCGCGAAAAAGGCCGCATTGCAATCACAATCAATGCGTCATCAGTCTTCAGGCGCTGCACTGATACACCGATAGGTTCACGGTCAATATCTAAAACCGACCAGTGACTAAACGCCATGGCTGACATATAGGCAAAATAATCAGCAAATGCCCGCGACGCTAATCCTCCGGCAATGTAAACCGTTGGTGCAGCAGCTAACAGATCAGCCGCCGCACTGAGTTTGTCTGGTTCCAGCCTGTCGACCATGTCCTGAATATTGTCAATAGCTGCAGCAGCCTGCACAACCGCAAAGGTACCTTTATTGCGTGGCAGATCACCCTGTTCATACTGTTGCAGAGCACGCACTTTTTCTGCAAATGTCTGGTGCTGGGCAGTCAGCGACTGACGACAGAGCTGCCTGATTTCATCATAGCCGCCGTTTAATCCCAATGCTTTTGCCAAGCGGGAAAAGGTCGGTGCAGATACACCGGATTCTTCAGCCACCTTACGCAGGCTAAGATTGATCACAGACTCCGGGTGGCGCGAAACATAGGTTGCTGCCGTTTTGAGTTGCGGACTCAAGTGTTCAAAATTTTCGTTCAACGCCTGGCGAATGCCCATGATTACCAAAACAGTTCCTGAAAAAACTTGAAATCAATGTTTCACCAATCTTATCATCTGAAACACTTTTTTCAAGCAGCTAAGTATTCTGATTTTTGCCGGGGAGAACTGAAATGCCGACAATTGCGCGCCAATTTGCCCGCTTCGCCTGCGTTGACACGATGACACCTGACAATGTATTGCACATTGCTGACCGTGCAATATTGGATACACTGGGTGCCATTATTGCTGGTGGTGTACATCCGACTGTGCGTGCTGTTGCAACAGCATTTGTCTCTGCTGATGGCCCCGCCACGCTGGCAACAACAGGAAAAACGGATATACAAACCGCCGCATTAATTAATGGCACCGCTGCGCATGTCTGGGACATCGACGACACTTCATATACCGGTATTATGCATGGCTCCGCAGTAATTTTGCCCGCGTTGCTTGCTATTGCCCAGAGTACCGGTGCAACACCAAATCAACTGCGCACTGCCTTTGTTAAAGGCTCAGAAATTACTTATGTACTGGCAGAACTCTGCACGCACCAGCATTACTTTCATGGCTGGTGGAGTACTGTAACTTTCAGTTTAGTAGGAGCAACTGCTGCTGTAGGTGTGCTATTTGACTTGAACGAAGAACAAATGGTATCGGCTATCGGTCTGGCAGCAGCTGCCTCAGGCGGTGGCAAAGCTATTTTTGGCACAGACGGCAAGCCCTTTTTGGTGGGTGACACTGCCCGCCGTGCTATTAGCTTTGCGCTGGCGGCCAAAGCGGGACTAACCGGCCCGGAAGCAGCCTTTGAAGATAAGCGCGGCTTTCTGAAATTACTGAACGATGGTCACGCAGATGAAACAGCTTTAGAAAGCATCGGCTCAAGATGGCGCTTGCAGAATCCAGGCCTGCTATTTAAAACCAATCCGGTATGTTCAGCAGCACACGCGGCAATCGACCAGATGTATGCCCTGATGCAGGAACTGGACGCGTCAGCAGAAAAAGTTGCGGGGATCAGGGCTGAAGTACCGGAGCTGGTTGATATCAGCTTAGTTTATCCCAACCCGGAAACACCACAACAGGCACAATTTAGCCTGCCTTATGCGTTGGCCTGTACGGTTCTCACTGGTCGGGTCAGGTTTGAGGATCTGGCTGTTGATACCATTCGGGCGCCGGAAAAGTTAGACCTGATGGCGAAGGTCGACGTTATTCGTGCCACAGATCTGTCAACGGATAAAATGCGTCATCAGTTCCCTGAAAGTGCCAGGCTGACTTTAACACTATCCGATGGCCGGAGTGCCAGTGGCTTTTGCGGTGTTGCCCGCGGCATGCCGGATAATCCGTTAAGTGATAAAGAACTCATCAGCAAATTCACTGCCGCAGTTAGTTTTGCCGGACATCACTGGCAACCTGATATGACATTGGGCAGTGACCCGGTTCAAACTTTTACACGGCTGTTAACATCATGAATCAAAGCAGAACAGAATACGACCTGTTAGGCGCAGTTACCGTACCGGAAAACGCGCTGTACGGTGCACAAACGCAACGTGCTATCAAAAACTTCCCGGTTAATCAGCAACCAACGATTGGTGACTTCCCTGAACTCATCCATGGCTTGTTGTGTATTAAACAGGCTGCGGCCCGAACCAATCAACAACTGGGTTTGCTGAGTGAACAACAGGCCAATGCTATTCAGACAGCCTGTAAGCAGATTCAACATGAAGCCTTATATGCACAATTTCCATTGCATTACCTGCACGGTGGTGGCGGTACGTCAGCAAACATGAATGTAAACGAAGTGATCGCTAATCTGGGCGAAGAAATCCTTGGCGGTACACGGGGTGATTATCAACTTCTGCACCCGAATGATCATGTGAATCTGCATCAATCAACCAATGATGTTTATCCAACGGCCTGTCATCTGGCGGTGATCTCGCGCTGGCAAACCCTGAAACCGGCTCTGGAAGCACTACAGGATGCCTTTAGCCGGAAAATTGCCGAGTTTGGACAACAACAGCGCATTGCCCGCACCTGTCTGCAGGATGCAGTGGCCATTTCTTTTGCTGATTTTCTCGGTGGATACCGGGCAGTGATCGCACGTAGTTCACGACGCCTTGAACAGGCTATTGGACATCTGGGCACTGTCAATTTGGGTGGCACCATTGTTGGCCGTGTGGAAGATGTACCACCAATGTATCTGACCACCGTCACCAGTGAGCTGGATAAGATTTATCCTCACGCTACCATCACACAGGCAGATAATCTGTTTGATGCCGCGCAAAATCCTGATGATCTCGTCGCCGTCTCCGCACAACTGGATTTATGTGCCCGCTCGCTGATTAAGATTGCTAAAGATATTCGTCTATTGGCTTCCGGGCCAGAGGCAGGTTTGGGCGAGCTTAGTATTCCGGCAGTGCAGCCCGGCTCCTCAATCATGCCCGGCAAGGTGAATCCGGTAATTCCTGAGTTTATGATTCAGGTCGGTTTCCGGGTCATTGGTAACCATCAGATGTGTGCAGCTGCACTTGACCACGGTGAGCTGGATCTGAATGTCTGGGAAAGCCCGATTGTATTTGGCATTCTGGATTCCATGGGCTTACTCAGCGATGCGTTAACCAGCTTTAGCGAAAATTGTATTGCTGGTCTTGAAGTATCTGCTGACACCAACAATAGGAAAGCCGACTCAGTTATCGCGCTACTGACCGAACTTATGAAAAAGCATGGCTACTCCACCGTGAGCAATATCTGTAAACAAGCAGAGGGTGATTTGAACTTAGTTCGCCAACTAATCAGGGAACAGGAGTTAAACTGATGTCCACAGCAGAACTACCACAAAACGCCTCAGTCATCGTTATCGGCGGTGGCGTCATGGGCTGTTCCACACTGTATCACCTTGCTGCCGCAGGTGTCAGCGATGCCATTCTACTGGAACGCAATCAGCTCACCTCCGGCACCACCTGGCATTCTGCCGCACAGGTCAGGGCGTTACGTTCAACCCGCAATCTCACTGATCTGATCCGCTATTCTGTTGATTTGTATTCTAAGCTGGAACAGGAAACCGGACAGTCCGTCGGTTGGATTCAGAGAGGCTCGCTCTCCATCGCTACCAACCCGGATCGCATGATCCATGTTAAACGCCAGCAGGCTTTAGCTCGCTTATTCGGCGTAGCCGCAGAATCGGTCACTCCCGCCGAGGCGCTGGAACGCTGGCCGCTGATGAACGCGGATGATGTCATTGGTGCGGTCTGGTCGCCGGATGACGGCCGGGTGAGTCCGTCTGATTTGTGTGCGGCATTAGTTAAAGGCGCTAAAAGCCGGGGCGCACAGATTTTTGAAAACACCGGCGTAACCGGTATTCTGACGGAAAATAACAGAGTTATTGGAGTAAAAACCGCCCAAGGTGAAATACGCTGTGATGCTATCGCTTTATGCACCGGTCTGTGGAGTAAGAAAGCGGCGGCAATGGGAGGGGTAGAGATTCCGGTATGGCCATGCGAGCATTTTTATTTGCTGACCAAGCCAGTGGCGGGTATTGAGGGTAATATGCCGACACTGTCAGATCATGATGCCAGTTTGTATATCCGCGATGATTCCGGTGGTTTGCTGGTGGGCTGTTTTGAGCCAAAGGGCAAAGCGATTGATCCGGATAAACTGGGCGAGAATTTTGCTTTTGGTTTGCTGGAAGAGGATTGGGATCACTTTGAGCCGATGATGGAGAATGCATTGCATCGTTTACCCGTGTTAGCGGATTGCGAGGTGAAAATGCTGCTCAATGGGCCGGAAAGCTTTACCCCGGATGGTTCGTTTTTACTCGGTGAAACAGCCGAAACTCAGGGGTTATTTCTGGGTTGCGGCATGAATTCGGTCGGTGTGGCGACAGGTGGTGGTGCAGGTATGGCACTGGCACATTGCATTGTACATGGCCATACCCCTACCGATTTACATGAAGCTGACCCGAAGCGTTTCCCGGATTGCTTTAACTCTGCCGCAGCTCTGGCTTCACGTGTGCCCGAGGTATTAGGCAAACATTATGAGATCACTTACCCCGGACGACAGTGGGCAACGTCGCGTGATTTAGTCAAACTGCCATTGCACGAGCGCTGGCAGAAAGCAGGGGCTTATTTCGGGCAGGTTTACGGTTATGAGCGTCCGCAGTATTTTGGCTGCCATGAGCAATCTGAATTAAAAGTCCCCAAGTTAACGTTTGGTAAACCAGCCTGGTTTGAAAAGGTCGGGCATGAGGTAAAACAGGCGAATACAGCAGCGGCGCTGTTTGATCAGTCCTCCTTCGGTAAAATTGATGTCACCGGTGTTGATGCCTGTGACTTTCTGAACCGGGTTTGTGCCAATCAAATGGATCGTGCGCCGGGACGGGTTATTTACACCGCCATGTTAAATGAACAGGGTGGCATGGTGAGTGATTTAACGGCTGTGCGCCTTGCACCGGAGCATTATCGTTTGTTTATCGGTACCGCACACCGTAAACACGACAAAAGCTGGTTACAACGACATATCCGGGCGAGTGAAGATGTGGTGCTGACTGACCGCACTGAGGATTTTGCCATTATTGGCTTGATGGGGCCGGATAGTGGGCGTATTGCCAGTGAAGTCGGCGCAGGAACATTGAATGACACTCTCTACTTTGCCATGGCCACCGCCAAAATTGCTGACAAACCTGTATGGGCAACACGCTTATCTTACGTCGGGGAATCCGGCTGGGAACTAAGCTGTCATGCCGAAGATGCGTCGGCTATTTATGATGCCTTGTATGCTGCTGGTGCACGTCCGGCGGGGGTTCTGGCACAAACTTCAATGCGGATTGAAAAAGGCTACCTGGCCTACGGTCACGATCTGGACACTGATATTTCACCACTGGAAGCCGGTCTGGAGTTTGCAGTAGCCTGGGATACGGATTTTATCGGGCGAAAGGCTTTACTGACCAGGAAAAACAAGCCACTCAAACAGCGTATGGTAAGTATTTTGCTGGATGATATGGAGTCGGTTCCGTTGGGTAATGAACCCGTTTTATCTAATGGTAAAATTTGTGGAAAAACCACCTCAGCAGCATTTGGTTATCGGGTTGAGCGGCCGGTGGCGCTGGCCTTATTGAATACAGAAATATTACAGCCAGCAGCTGAACAGACTGTTGAGGTTGATATTGCCGGAACTTTGTATTCCGGGCGGATTATTATGGGGCCAGTCTATGATCCCAAAGGTACCAGAATGAGGCCCAACAGCTAAATGACAGGCGAGGGGCACACCAGTAAATCTCAGCTATATCATCACACCATAACGCTGTAAATCTTCCCGCAGCGTTTCCGGTGTAGTGAAAAGCTCAGCCTGCCACCCCTGATTGCGGGCAGCCTGTACATTATGTGGACTGTCATCAAAAAACAGAGTATGCACCGGATCAAGAGCAAACGTTTCCGCATGCAGCTGGTAAATTGCCGGGTCGGGCTTAATCAGCTTTACCTCACCGGAAACCGTCACTCCGCGGGTTATGTCCAGAAATGCGTGATAACCACGAGCCTCTGCAAAGGTATCCTGATGCCAGTTGGTCAGCATAGTCACATCATGCCCGCCAGCAATCAGCGCTTCCAGCACAGCAATACTGTCATCAATCCGGTGTGTCAGCATCTTAATCCAGTCGCGGCGATAGGCGCGAATTAAGCCAGCGTAATCCGGGTACTCTGCAATTAAGAGATTCTCCGCATCAGTCCACTCACGGCCACGATCCTGTTCCCGGTTCCAGGTCGGGCTGCACACTTCTGTTAAAAACCAGGCACGCTCTTTATCATCAGGAATCAATGTGCGAAAGGGTACTTCCGGATCCCAGTGCAGCAAAACCTGACCAATATCAAAAACAATGTGTTTAATTTCGTTCATTTGTTGCCCTCCCAATTGACGGTGCCGGGAAAAATACAGTTGCAATTTCAGCTGCTTCAGAGTAGGTATAAAACGACAACCCTAACCATTGGAGGAAATAATAATGAATCACGTCCGTTTGGCCGCTGCAGGTCTGATGTTATCTGTTCTGGCCAGCAGCAATGTTTATTCCGCTGAAAAACTCACTTATTACTGTAGCGCACAGGAAGACTGGTGTCAGTTAATGGCGAAAGGCTTTGAAGAAGCCACCGGCATTAAAGTCAATATGACGCGCAAAAGCTCTGGTGAAACCATGGCACAGATTAAAGCTGAAGCCAGCAATCCCAAAGGCGATATCTGGTGGGGTGGTACCGGTGACCCGCATTTACAGGCAGCGGAAGAAGGTTTAACCGAGCC
>JBMZDK010000083.1:0-14621 GCA_049614265.1 Thiolinea sp. | reverse complement strand
AGGATGGTTGACATAATACACAGACGAGGGATTGAAGCCAAATGGCTTTGGCAGCACAATTGATTGGTTATGGCCGCAGTGGTTCTGAGGGCAGATGTTTAGGTGCAGGGTGAATAAATGAACATTCCTTTAATCAATCTACAAAAACTAAATCACGACCTGTCATCAGGTACAGAAACCGAATTGCAACGCCTCGATCATGCCTGCCGCGAGATTGGTTTTCTGGCGCTGAGTCATCATGATGTTGATCCTGCGTTGATGGTTAAGATGCGTGAGGTATTGCAGCAGTGGTTTGCGCGCAGCGAAGCAAACAAGCGTCAGTTAATCGTGGAGCAGCAAAACTACCGGGGTTTTATTCCGCTGGGTATGTTTACGCCGAATCAGGATGCCGGACAGGGGGATTTGTACGAAGGTTATAAATTGCATTTCGAAGTAGCGGCGTCCGATACGATTTGTGAGGTCTGTGATTTATATGGCCCGAATCGCTGGCCGGAAGATATGCCTGTTTTTAGTGACACGGTGCAACAGTACTGGCGGACAATGGATGGTATTGCTGAAGTATTATTGCGCAGCTTTGCCGTGACGCTGGGATTATCGGCTGCGGAAATGCTGGAAAAATTTGCTTTGCCGCTGACTAATATGACACTGCTGCATTATCCACCGACGTATGAGGCTGGCAGGGTAGGTATTCATCCTCATAAAGACAGCGATATTTTTACCTTACTTTATCCGGATGCTGTTGGCGGTTTAGAGGTGAGGACAACACAGGGTAACTGGATAGAAGCTGATGGGCCGGATCATGCGCTGATTGTGAATGTGGGGAACATGTTGGAGACCTGGAGTGGGGGGCGTTATCTTTCCACACCGCACCGTGTGATTAACCGGACTGGTCGGGAGCGTTACAGCTTTCCATATTTCGTGGTGCCCCGGCATGATGTGATGATTGAGCCACTGGTAGAGCCACTCCCCGGCTTTTCCTGGCGCACGATTAGCTCGGGAGAATTGTCTGCTGAGGTGTGGCGAACTAACTGGCCGGATCAGTTGCCGGTTGACCCGGAGTTAAATCTGGGTAGTTTGAATTAAGACTTGCTGTGTATAGGTTTTGTTAAATAGCCTACACTCTGTAGGTGTTTAGTTGCCTGGGGTTTATTAAATGGCTTACTTTCTGTGGGCTATTTAAAGTTCAGCATGCAGATTATAAATAACTTACTTTTTATGGGTTATTTCGCGCCCCTAAAGCCGTTTTTAAACGCTTTTCTATCGAAAAATGCCGTTTATCAAGCCGTTCCGAAAGTAAAAGGGCAGTCTGTTACAGTTTTCCCGGAAAGTAGATTGATTAGCCAAACCAATAAATGAATGATCGCCGGGTGCCGATTTGAATCTGTAATTGTAAATTGGCTGTGATTTACTATGCTCATACAGATGCTTAAAGCCCTGATATCCCACTCTGACTTGTTTCCGGTGTCGGGCTTCTCGTGTGCTGATTAATATTTCCGACTGACTGACGCAGTGTACTTCTGTGGTCTGAGCACACCCGAATCCATGAGCAGAATGGACTAACAATAAATAGCTTGGAGTGATGGCGATGTCGACCCTTGTGTTACGCACGTTCGTGCTTTTCCTGTGCCTGGCCGGTAGTGCGCAGGCCGCGAATCTTGACCCTGAATTATCAAATTTACTGGATATTATTTGGCTGACACTGACAGCCATGATTGTCTTTTTTATGCAGTCTGCTTTTGCGTTATTGGAAAGCGGTATGTCGCGGACAAAGAATGCAGTCAACGTCATGATGAAAAATTATTTTGATGTCTGTATCGCTTTGCTGATGTTTAGTCTGACGGGGTATTGCCTGATGTATGGTGAAAGCCTGCACGGTTGGTTTGGCACGGATAAGTTGTTTATGGCTGGTGTTGAAGGTGATCGTGAATACGCGTTTATTCTGTTCAACGCCATGTTTGCTGCCACAGCCGCTACGATTTCCAGCGGTGCTATGGCTGAGCGGACTAAATATCATGCCTATGTGCTGAGTGCCGTGGTGGTATCGGGTTTGATATATCCCTTATTTGCACATTGGGCCTGGAATGATCAGGGCTGGCTGAAAAACCTGGGCTTTGTGGATTTTGCCGGTTCAACAGTGGTGCATTCGGTGGGTGCCTGGGTTGCCCTGGCCGGTATTATTATTGTCGGGCCGAGAATGGGGCGCTTTGATCCTGAAACGCATGAGCCACGGGATATTCGTGGTCATAATTTAATGCTGGTGACTTTGGGCGGCTTTATTTTCTGGTTTGGCTTTTTTGCCTTCAACACGGGCAGTACCGGTGGGATTGATAGCAGGATAGGCATCATTGCGCTGAATACCGGTTTGGCGGGTGCAGCCGGGGCTTTTGGGGTTATTTTTACTTCATATTTGCGCCGGATTCCGCTGTTACTAACTTCCACGGTGAATGGCAGTCTGGCCGGACTGGTTTCTATTGCGGCAGGTTGTGCGACAACCGACCCGTTAATGGCAATCGTGACGGGGCTGGTTGCAGGTTGTGTCTTTGTTTATGGTCGTGAAATCATATTGAAAATGCGGCTTGATGATGTTGTGGACGCGATTGCTGTGCATGGTATCAGCGGTTTCTGGGGAACATTGGCGGCTGGTTTATTCTTTAGCGGTGATATGTTTAACCCACAGCGGATTATGATTCAGGTGTTTGGCATAGTGATCGCGTTTGCCTGGGTAATGTTTGCCTCCTTCATTGTATTTGGCCTGATCAATAAATTAATTGGTCTGCGGGCGGATAGTATGCATGAGCAGCGTGGGCTGGATTATTCTGAGCATAATGAAATTGGCTATCCGGAATTCCAGAAGTCTACTTTCCGTATTAACTGAGCCGGTCGAAAAATATGTTACTGGATTCCCGTACCCGGCCGGTTCACCGGATTCTTGAACCGTTACTGCCACCTGATGCATTGGCTTATGCTTTACGTTTGTGGAACAGTGAGTATGTTCACCATAAGCATATCTCAATGCTGTCTTTTGTTGATGCGTTTTACCACCGTCAGCCTTTGCCACATAGCCGCAAGTATATCTATCGTTGTCTGTTACCGGCGTTGAAGGAAATCTTCATCATTCGCAGTACTTTTGATGAAAACAACGCTGAACCTTATGAGTTTCCTGATTATGACCAGCCCGGAATGGTTGCTGGTTATTCTGATGCTAATGTTTTGACAGCACCGGAAGCAACAGAGGTTCAGGTAAACCCGGCTCAGCCTCCGTCTTTTGCCCGTCCGGAGTCGCCGATGAAGGAGCCTGCTCAGGCATCTGCTGTTGCCCCGGAACCGCAGCGGGATGAAAAGTTTCTGGCATTCTCAACCTTCGTCCGTAAATTGCTGGGCTCACTATCAGCAGAAAAACGTAATAAAGTGGTGCTCCTTTACCGGAAAGACCTGAGACAGGCGGTTCCCCGAAGTATTGCTACCCCATTTTACGAATGGTTAGAGAGTGATAAGGATTATTTTGCACATGAGGAGCTGGATACTCAGAGCATGAGCAATGTAGTGCACTGTATTTACACCGGTTTGTGTAATTATCTGGGGCCGTTAGATGCTGATGATGCCCTGATGAAAGCAGCAAAATTTATCGATAGTAACTTCGACAAAGAAAAGCTCGATGTGCGCGATTTGCTGTGAGTAAATGTTGCCGTTATCAAAGAGTACCTGAGCGTTGTGATGCGCTCAGGTACTTTCTCCCATAGCTGCCAGTAGCAATAATCAGCCTTCCCTCAGCCATGCTTCCGCTTGCGCCTCTTCATCGATATCAAAGGCCTTAATTTCCAGACCGGGTATTAACATGCCTTCAATCTGGCTGGCGATTCTGACCCAGTTTTGGCTGGCCAGCACCGCGGCTTTATCAAATTTACCAATCAGTTGAAATAAACTTGGCAGGCGTGATAGCTCTACGCCGATAGCACCAACCGTTGGCAGTTCAAATTCACCTATCCGGTATAACATGACGCCATGTTGAATTGTTGCAGCTTTGCCGGTCAGCTCATCTAAAGCTAAACGCATATCATCACTATCGAGTTTGCCACTGAATTCGATATCTAAGCGATTTTCTCCATTGGGTATTACCGTAAACATAATGCCTCCCTGAAATGGCTAAACAGTACGATTCATCAACCGGTAAATGCATTCGTTTGATCATCCGTCTGATGCTATATCGCTCCATGTTTTCTGCGCTATTCCGGCACAGAAAACAGTCTATACTGCTTAGTCTGGCACAAGTCAGACGGTTCTGACTTGATGCAGATCATCCCGCGCTAAGATTAAGTGTTGACGATATCAATGGCAGAGCAAGCTTTTACTTCACCAATAATTCACGTGGGACATTAGCCAGGCACTCTCCACCCTGTGGTGTAACCGTCAGACTCTCCGTCATTTCAAAGCCCCAGTCTTCAAACCACATACCGGGCATAAAGTGGAAACACATGCCTTCTTCCAGCACCGTGGTATCGGTATTACGCAGGCTCATCGTGCGTTCACCCCAGTCCGGAGGGTAACTCAGGCCAATGGAATAGCCGCACCGGTTGTCCTTTTCATAGCCATGCTTATGCAGGTGATCAAAGAAGGTTTTTGCCACCTCGCCACAGGTATTACCGGGTTTAAACATTTCCAGAGTGACTTCAATGGATTCAGCAATCACAGCTTCGATATCACGGTATTTTTGTTCCGGCGTGCCAAAATACAGGGTGCGTGAAACGGGGCAGTGGTAGCGGGCGTGTGCTCCTGCCAGTTCCAGGAACATGCCGTTATTATTCTCCATAACCTGCCCGTCCCAGGTGAGATGACAGGCTGATGCCTCAGCACCCATGCCCATGAGCGGTACAATGGCGGTGTAGTCCCCGAAATGCTCTGGTGTGCCCCTGGCACCGGCATGCAAAATTTCTGCTACCAGATCGTTTTTGCGCATGCCGGGTTCGGCAACGTCCATTACCCGTTGGTAAATACCTTCAATGACTTTGCCCGCACCACGCATCAAATCAATTTCAGCGGGTGACTTCACCGCACGTTGCCAGTTAACCAGTGCAGTGGCATCAACAAATTCTGCATCTGGCAGTGAAGCGTACAGGGCTTCCAGTGCTTTGGCAGAAAAGTAATAGTTATCCTTTTCCAGCCCGATTTTGCCGGTGTGCAATTTGCGTTGCTGCAGGATATCAGCCAGATATTCCATCGGGTGCATTTCCGGGTTTTGCACATAATGGTCGGGATAAGGGATCACATCATCATGGGGCAAATCAGTTGTGATGTGGGCAGCAGTTTCATCGATACAGCGTCCAAACCAGAACAGTTCGCCCTGCGCACCAATCACCACACATTGATGAACGTAGAACGACCAGGCATCAAAGCCGGTCAGCCAGTTCATATTTGACGGATCGTAAACAATCATCAGATCCAAGCCTTGTTTAGCCATTGCCTCACGGGTTTTTTGTTGGCGGGTACTGTACTCGCTGGCTGCGAAGCGGCGTCGGTTTTCCTGCATTATATGTCCTCCTGTGTATGCACCTCACTTATACCGAATGATGGTAAGCAGTGCGACAAGAGTTTTCAAATACGTAAAGCCTGTCAGCTAACGGAGCAATGGCTCTGAAATACCGGAAGACTGTTCGCCCGTACTTATTCCGGCATTAAGCCAAAGGAAAAGTTTGGTTTGCTGTGCCTGGTTTCTATGCGAGCTGGAATAAATCAGATTATGAGATGCTTATTTTTGCTGATGTGTATTTTATTTAAGATGAACTAAGGTATAAGTTAATAAGTAAAATATATTAAAAAGTGAGGTGGGTGTTTTTTTGGCCTTGATATTAAAATTAGCCTGTAATGCTTGAGGTCGATTGTTAATCATTAATAATGATAGATGCTTTTAATTAAGTGTCTTTTGATTAGCGTATTTGCTGTTAATTAATAAAAAATATATTGCATAGGTGAATTTATGACGAGTGATAAAATTCGTATGGTCTTTTTCTGTGCCTTTTTAGGTCTGTTTTCCGGTTGTAATGATGAAGCTGAAGATGTACCGGCGTCTTCTGATGATAAAGAGCTGGGTGAGGCTATTGCTGCCCATCAGCTTAAAGGTGATCCGTTTAAAGATAAAAAACTGCCCGGTATTAATGATCCTGTTGTACAGCTGGGAAAGGATTTATTTTTCTCCAAGGTGTTAAGCGGTAACCGGGATACTGCCTGCGTTTCCTGTCACCATCCAGTATTAGGAGGTGGTGATGGCCTGAGTTTGTCTATTGGTGTCGATGCTGAAGTGGCTGACTTACTTGGGCCGGGGCGTTTTCACCGCTCTGATGCACAGCACCATGATGGTGGGCCAACGGTGCCACGCAACGCTCCAACAACCTTCAATATTGCTGCCTGGGAAGACGTTTTATTCCATGATGGTCGTTTGGAAACTTTATCTGATAATGAAATCAGAACGCCGGATGTTGGACTGGGTATTGCTGATATTCAGGCAGGAGAAAACCTGGTGCATGCGCAGGCACGTTTTCCGGTCACTTCGCTGGAAGAAATGAAAGGCTTTTCTCTTGGCGACAAAAGTAATCAGGAAACCCGGGATTTTCTCGCCCAGCGTATGGGTGGCTATGGTGATGCTGCCGGTCTGTTGGAATATCCGGACTTTTGGCTGGAGAAATTCAGAACTGCATTTAAAGAGCCAGCTGCGACAAGTGATGAGCTGATTACTGAACAAAATATTTCTTTTTCAATTAGTGAGTACGAGCGCTCACAGCGTTTTACTGAAACACCCTGGAAGTATTATGTTGAGGGCGATAATGCTGCTATTTCAGAGGGTGCAAAGAAAGGCGCACTGTTATTTTTCAGGCCTGTTGCTGATGGAGGGGCTAACTGTGCGAGTTGTCATTCCGGTGATTTTTTTACCGATGAGAAATTTCATAATATTGCGATGCCACAAATAGGTCGTGGTAAAGGTGATGGCGATGGCAGCGAAGATCTGGGGCGTTTTCGTGAAACTAAAAAGGCTAAAGACAGGTATGCTTTCAGAACGCCGACATTATTGAATGTTGAAATGACCGGCCCCTGGGGGCATTCCGGTGCATATAGCTCATTGGAAGGTGTGATCCGGCATCACCTGGATGCGGAAGCCGCATTGGCTAACTACGATTTCTCACAGCTGTCGCAACCGGGAATCCAGAACCTGGATAAAATGTATAGCAATACCAGAAAGGCGCTGGATGATCCCGGTTTTGATTTGGAAGTAGTCGATTTATCAGATGAGGACGTCGGTTATTTAGTTGAGTTTATGAAATCACTCACTGACCCGTGTGTGAAAGACCGAAAGTGTTTAGCGCCATGGATTGCTGATGGTGAGTCTGATTCCGATCCTAATGGTGACCAGCTGAATGCAATAGGCTTATAGGTACTACCTGGGGCTGGTTTCTGTTCCTGGATCTGGCCTCAGTGAATCCCGTGTTTTTACAGTATAGAAATATTTCTCATGTAATTGTCGGCAGTGCCAGCCATATCGGTTATTCAGAGGTGTTGCTGATTTCCGGATATGTACGGCGCCGATAGCTCTGGAGGAGTTTCATCCTGATTTCGTCTGAATTTCACCATAGTTTCAGGAGTTTAAACGGCCACAACGATATCTTTTCAATAAACCAAATTCCAAAAATAAGGAGTGTTTATGAAAAGGAAAATGCTATTAGTGGTTTTATGGAGCCTCAGCCAATCGTTGTCAGCAGCAGATATCGTTCTTGATGATTTCAGCACGGGGCATATTTACCAAATGTCTGTGAAGTGTGGGACTGAAGATAAAACCGTGCGTGCTGAGGTGCCCGGTAAACACCGTTGGGTGCGTTTACAGGTAAATAAGCCACCTGAATGTAAAGAAGGCAACCCTTTTGCTCAGTCTGTATCAGCTAATGTGCAGTCAGGCTTACCGTTAATTGTGAATAATGGTTATAACGTTCACTCCCGCACCGAAATTCATTATGGTCGAACGAATGAAGATCAGAAACACCCGATGAATCTGGATTTGACAGCGGGGACAGGTTCTCCCCTTTATCTGGAAGCGGTGTTTACGGGGGCGGCATCCGGTTTGAATCTTAATGTTGGTATCTTTGCAAAAAATGGCCCCAAACGGGCAAGCTGTGGGGTGAATGTGCCACCGAATAAAAAGGGTTTCAGTGTTGTTTTCCCGCTGGATAAATTCAGAATGGAGAATGAGATGCAGCTGATTGATTACCAGGACACAGATTTCGTGAGTTTTATTGTGCAGACGACGGATGGTAATTTTGGTATCAGCCAGCTTAAATTCACTGCTCAGCCTGCAGTCTCTGCGATTAAAGCCGACTGTTAATGACTCATAAATAATGGCTCATAAAGTCCGGAGTAATTCCTCCGGTGTGGTGGCCAGTGCGAGATTACGGTAAATGCGCTGAGCCTCCGGTTTAATACCCTGCTGGATACAGTGTGTCGTATCTCGCAGTAAGTCCAGATAGTCTGCAGATGCCGGTATTTCCAGATGTTCAGTCAGAATATTCGCGACAGTGATAAATTGTAATGATGATGTTAATTCAGTTTGTCTGGCCTGAAGTACGGCGATGCCTTTTAAGGCATCTGCTAATCCCTCGCGGTCGCCGAGGTGTATATAAGACTTTGCGCTTTGTTGAAAATAATCTTTTGCCGGGGTGAGTTCATCATTGCAAACGGCAATCCAGCCTAATATGCAAAGTGCTTGTGCGCGATAGAGTAGTACGCCAATTTTGTCAGTAACTTCCAGAGTTTGCTGCAGGTAGATACGTGCTGCATCTGTCTGTTTGAGTTTCCAGTGCAGGCGACCCAGGTTTACCAATGCATAGGGCATGCTCATTGTCGGGCCTATATGCTGATTGAGGCGAATACATTGCTCAAGTGTGTCAGCAGCTTCATCATACAGGTCATTCAGCAGCAAAGAGTGACCCATATTACCCAAATTAAACTGATAGCCACCCTGATCACCTGCGGAGTCGAATAGCTTGAGGCTTTCTCTTGCGCTATCAATGGCCTGAGGATAAACACCCTGCAAGCGACGTAATACACCCAGCACGGTAAAGCCCCGGGCACTCTGAATGTCAGATTTCACATGGCTGGCCATTGCGATACCGGTTTCCAGGTGCTTTTCTGCTATTTCATAGTCATCCAGTAAAACCGAGAGGCCGCCCGCCGTTAAGTGTGCTGCGGCATGGCTGGCAGAAGAGCGAATATTTTGCCCCACATTAAGGAAATGTGTCGCCCAGTTACGGCCTTCCTGCCAGTGATTTGCCAGAAACCAGAACATGCCGAGAGAGCCGGTCATTCTGATTCCCATCTCGGGAGTCAGTGAGGCAAATTGTGTGTTGTTTTGAGACGGCTGGCACAGGGTCAGGCATTCACGAAGATTGGGATGTTCTGCTTCAAGTTGCACGATATTCTGCAGTTGTTGCCCGCCAAGAATACCGGTATCTGCGTTGCGGGCAAATTCCAGGTGATAGTCAAAGAAGTTTTGGCTGGTAAGCTGTTGGCTATTGCTTTCTATTCGTTGTTCGTTTGCATAGCGCCGCATAACTTCGTGCAGCACATAACGACCGCCGGTATTACGGGTCAGCATCGATTTATTAATCAGCCCGCTGAAATCTTCCAGTTCAGCACCTGCCACAGCTGCGGCGGCTGTTCGGGTAAAGTCACTGCGGAATACGGCCAGCGTTTGCATGATCCCTTGCTCCCGCTCGCTTAACATTTTCCAGCTTTGTTGCAGTACATTGGCCAGATCAGTCGGTGCGTTTTGCTCCCTGGTGTGACTTGTCCGCATGCGTAATAAGTATTGGTGCATTTCAGTGACGATTTCAGCGCAATTCAGGTGTTGCACCCAGCGGGCGGCAATCTCGATACCCAATGGCATACCACTGACCAGGCGGCAAATTTCGAGAATATAGCGTTGGTCTTCCGTTGTCGGCTGAAAGCTATGATTAATGCGTTGCGCAGTTTGAAGAAAAAGCTTGTAGGCTGCTGTTTCAGAGAAAGTGTCCGGGCTGTCCGGTAAAGAAAAGCCCTGTAACCGGTAAATCCACTCACCCTGTAGCTGAACCGGAAATCTGGACGTTATCAGTATATTAAGCCGGGGGCAGTTGTTTAATAGCTGAAGGCAAATATCAACTTCCGGCAGTAAGTGTTCGATATTGTCCAGTATCAACAACAGTTGTTTGTTATGTAAGGATTCAATCAGTATTTCCAGTGGTGATCGTAGCCCCTGTAAAGAAATGCCGAGCGTGTTTGCGATGTTTCCCGGAATCAGTTCAGGGCTTTGTAAATTTGCTAATGAAGTAAATTGCACACCATCCGGATATAAGGTGGTTGTTTGCAGTTGTTCTTGCAAAGCCCGTGCTAAACAGGATTTTCCTACGCCACCAAGTCCAAGCATTACCAGTAAACGACAGTCTGGTTTTTGCATCATAGCCTCCAGCTCCTGCAACTCTTTTGTGCGCCCGATAAAGGGCAGCAGCCCGGCTGGTGCAGACGGAGTAGGTTCTTTTGCAGTGGCTGGAGGGAAGAAGATATAGCCTTTACGGGGAACGGTTTTTAAAATATTGTGTTTAGTGTCCTGTAAAGTTCTGCGGATATCAGCGATGCACTGAATCAGTGAGTCATCAGTAACACATACATTGTCCCAGACCTGAGTAATGATGTCGTCTTTTCTAATTAACTCGCCTGCATTTTCCGCAAGCACTAAAAAAACTTTTAATGACTGTGGCCGGAGTTTCAGTTCTTCCCCATTTTTATCGCATAGTTTTTGTTGCCTGGGGTTATAACTAATCGTGCCGTATTTTATAAGTTCTTGTGATATGCCCATGTAATATGGAATCCATGATGTGGAAAATGATTCGTCCAAGTAAGCGTCAGGAGTTTTCTGAGGCAATGGTGATTTTTTATAGCAAAGCAACCATTCAATACCTGATAGCTTTTACCGCTCGCTTACTCTCTAATGGTAGTTAACTATTAAGTTGCGGCATGATCTAATTATCGTCATGTGGTGGATAAGTTCCTTTAGTTGGCAAGCTTTGGGTGTTTGATGGACTTTTCTACACTGTATATTTGAGAAGTTTTGCCATACTGCTAAGCTGTAATGAATTTTATGACTGTGTGAAGATCAAATGGCAATGTTACCCAGTGTTTTTGTTTCTTATTCACGTAAAGATAGCGGCAGTATTCAGTACGCCGTGAGCTTATTGGAAGCGGGTGGTGCTGATGTCTTTCGTGATCTTGATGACATTCAGTTTGGCGAACGCTGGGAAGATGTTATCACCAGCAGAATCAGAGCCTGTGAGAGGGTATTGGTGTTCTGGAGTAAGTCCGCCCAACAGTCGGAATGGGTCGGGCGCGAATATCAGCTGGCAATAAAGCTCGGGAAAACGCTGGTGCCGGTTTTACTGGATAGCACACCGTTGCCCGCAGATCTGGGAGCTTTCCATGCCTTGACACTGGCAAACTTTATGCCCAAAGCACCACGTTGGCAGCGCTATGGTGGCTGGGTTATTGGCGGGGTAGCGACTACAGCTTTGGCTGGTGTACTCAGTTTCCAGTTTTTTCAGAATAGCAGTGTGCCGGTAGAATCGATGTCTGCAACGGAAATCGAAATGATGACTGAGACCGAAACCACGCATACACAGGCAGGGGCAGATGCAGCCGGGGTGTCTGCAGAACTTTTAGTGTCCGGGGAAGAGCAGTCATTGAGTGCAGACAGTGCAAAGACGCAGGCAGGAACGGAAGCGCATTCTGCTACTTCTCATTCGCTGCCAGAGAACAATACGCGCCATGAAACCGCAAAGCCGGATAGTGGCGGGGAAAGCGGAGGGGATGCAAATATTAATTCGCCGCCCAACGCCAAAACAGCTCAGGCACTTCCCGGTAATGCACCGGGTGGTTCAGAAGATAGTAATGTGGAGCAAATGCAGCAAACACCGGTTTGGCTATGGATAGTTGGCATTTTAGCGTTATTGTCATTATTCTGGCTGGCTTTACGCCGTTTTACACAAACACGTGAGCGGGAACAGCTGGCTAACAGTGAACGTTTTGTGGAAATGGTCTTTGACGACTAAGAGTAACTATGACAATTCATTCGCCCGTTAACGCTGCTGATATTGTGGCTCAGACCCGCTACTGGCTGGAAACCGTGGTTGTTGCTAATAACCTGTGTCCTTTTGCACAGCGCCCGTTTCAGGATGAACGGGTGCGGTTTATTGTCACCGACTCAGCACGCGCAGAATTTCTGTTGGAAGATTTGTTACACGAATTGAAACGCCTGCATGAAACGCCGGTTGAAGAACTGGAAACCACACTGCTGATTCACCCCGGTGTGCTGGAGAACTTTCATGACTACAATGACTTTCTGGATTTAGTGGATGAACTGTTAGTGCAGGAAGGTTTTGAAGGCGAATTTCAGATTGCCAGTTTTCATCCGGACTATCAGTTTGCAGACACGCAGTTTGAGGATGCAGAGAACTATACGAATCGTTCACCGTGGCCGATGTTGCATATTCTGCGTGAGGCCAGCCTGGAAACAGCAATTGCCGCACACCCCGATGTTGCGGGTATTCCGGAGCGGAATATCGCATTAATGGAGGAAATGGGCAGTGATGAATTGCAGGCTAATCTGGAACGCTGTTTTCAGGCGAAGCCTTAGACAGCATAATAAAAGGCGTGAGCAGTAGCCCTTATAATGTTTGCTCGGGAAAGACGCTAAACTGACAGAATAATCATAAATAAGTGCGTAGAAGTTTTCAGGGATTCCAAAACATTTGCCGCACTGCTTAACAGGAGAATTGCCCTTATGAAAAACCATGTTCACCAAATACGCGAAGAACTGCCGCTGGTAGCTGCTTTTATTGCTGCTATTTGGGTGGTATTTGTGCTGGATCGTTTTTTGCCATTGGAAAACCTGGGATTAGTACCACGGAATATCAGCCATTTGCCGGGAATCCTGGCGATGCCGTTTCTGCATGGTGACTGGGGGCATATTATGAGTAATACCGTGCCGCTGATTGTCTTACTGACGCTGCTCGCGGGTTCGAAAGCAAACAGCCGTTGGATAGTGCTGGGCATTGTGGTGATGGGGGGCTTGTTGCTGTGGCTGTTTGGGCGGGGCAGCGCTTTGCATATTGGCGCAAGTGGTTTGGTGTTTGGTTTGGCGGTGTTTCTGATTGTATCCGGGTTTCTTGAGCGGCGGACAGTGCCAATCATTGTGGCGGTTGTGGTGACTTTTTTATACGGTTCCAGTTTGCTGTCGGGAATTATGCCGTTTCAAAAAGGCGTGTCCTGGGATGGACACTTGTTTGGCGGCCTGGCGGGTGGTTTAGTGGCCTGGTTTATGGCCAGAAACCTACGCGGCGGGCGCTGAGCTAATTGCAACGGCCATTGGTCGGTGTGAATATATCTACGCGGGCAATAACCAGCGTGTAAACCAGTTTTTTTCCTTTGCAGGAGGTTTTATTTTGATCTCTTCACCCGCTTCATAGTCAATCAGGTAATTGGACTGAGCATGGGTTTGTGGAACCACGGAACCCCGGATATCCGACAATAAGTCGGTGGCTGCGGCCATCGATAAACCATCATTAATCAACAGAGCACCAGCGACTAAGCCGGTACGGCCAATACCCGCGAAGCAATGTACAACGATATGCTGACCGGCGCGTAATTCCTGTTCCAGTTCGTCAATGAGCTGGCGGAATTTTACCGGGTCAACAGGTGTTTTGTGGTCGCGAATCGGGAATTGGCGGAAGCTGATACCCAAACGTTCGCACATGACGGATTCATCGGCCACACCAAGGCGTTCGGCTTCACTCACTTCCAGCAGAGAGACAATCTTATGGATACCCAGATCACGTAACTGATTCAGGTCGCGCTCCAGTTGCGGTGCTTGCGGGCAGGGCATAACGTACAAGTGCCCTTGTCCAATCAGTTTAACGGGGTAAATCTCAACATCCATCGCACCATACTAACGGTTTGCTGAATGTCATGCCACATATCACGTAGAATAAGCGCTTTGAATATTTTATGACGTTGATAATGCCGGTCAAATCATCCCCAAATACCCCTTTATTACGCGAAATTAAGCCGCAAAGTTTTATTTTTGAGCAGAAGAATGCACTCCCCGGTTTTCTCTGTGACAATATGGTCGAGCGCTTTGAACAGAATCAGCAAGATCAGTATGCCGGTCGGATCGGGCAGACAGTGCATAATGACAGCAGCATCAAAAAAACGACTGATCTGGTGGTGAGCGGCAGTGATAAGGCGCACTGGAAAGATGTTGATAATAATTTGCACCGTTCACTGGGGATTGCGCTGCGTGAGTTTCGAGAGGTTTATCCCTTTTTTAAAGGCCGGTTTAAGGACATGGGCTACAACCTGCAGCGTTATCAGCCCGGTGAGTATTATCACTGGCATATCGATAGCGGCAGCCACAGTTTTGCGGATCGCCAGCTGGTGGCGATTTGGTATCTGAATGATGTAGAGGTGGCTGCGGGTGGCACTACCGATTTTCTGCACCAAAATGTCAGCATCCAGCCGGAGAAGGGCAAGCTGATTTTATTCCCGCCATTCTGGAC
>JBMZDK010000082.1:0-14661 GCA_049614265.1 Thiolinea sp. | reverse complement strand
GATTAATGCCCGTCCAATAGCTGCACTGGAACCCGGATCAATAACAGCAACACCGGCATCACTGACAATAAACCCGGGGTTATTCATAAACCCCTGATTGTCAGGATTCGGGTAACTACGCGGCCCTTCGATCATCCAGACATGCTCACTGATCTTTTGCGGCTGATAGTTTTCCATTATGCCCTGATGCACCGACGGTTGACCGGCGTGAATCAGCTCAGGTACGGCAGTTAACCCCAACAGGCTAAAGGCCACGACACCAGCAGTTAGCAAACGTTGTTTCTTATGCCAGATGAAAGGCAGGGCGCGCAGATTTGGGCGTGTATAAACAGACATGCATATTTCTCCTCAGCAGACAATAAGATGTGTATTGGCTTAGTCTGCGGCCCTTAACAGGCTGAGGGTATATCCAGTGTGAGATAGGTTTTCATGGGGGGAAACACAACAAAACACCGTATATAACGGTGTTTTGATGTATATCTTGGTTCTCTTACAGTCTTAGTGGAAAAACTGGTGTATTTTTTATCATTAAGAACTGATATTAACGGGTAGTTTCTACGAAAAACGGGCAAATGTTATGCAAAAACTACAATATCCATTGTATATTCAGTACCTTAATCGCGCATTAATTTTCTGATTATTTTTTATCCAGCACACGCTCACAAAGCATCGCACCGTACTTGCTTTCCGGTAAGCTGCGCCAGAATTTCCCTGTGCGCCCCCCAGTACCCCTGTTCAACAACCGTCACATGATCTTTCAGCAACTCATGTAACTGTGGCAGCGCGTGAAATGGCACGGAGGGTACATAATGGTGTGCAGCATGATAATTCATATTCCAGCACAAGAAGCGCAGCGGTGCATTCACCAGTGTGGTGCGCGTATTCAATTTCAGGTCATTGGTATAAGGGCGGCCCACATGCTCCGTCAGGCGGATATAACGCATCATTGGTTCTCCCAAAGCCAGTGGAATTAACCAAAAATACAGTGGCTGCCAGAAATCAAATACCGGCATTGCCAATAACAGCAGGGCATAACCGGCTAACATCAGGCGCGCTTCGAGAAACACCTTGTTATATTCATTTTCGGGAATAAACCGCTTTTCCTCTTCCGTTAGTTTACCCATGCTCTGACGCAGCATGCCGAATACCCGGTAATACCAGTAAGGTAAAGCTGACAGGTACAACAGATATCCCCAGATAGTTTTCGGCAGCGGAATCAATTCAGGATCCTTCCCCGGCTGGTGGGTATAAGTATGATGATCAGTATGTTCATAGCGGAAGTGACGGTTAGGCAGCAGGATCAACCAGCCACAAATCTGCCCAACCCGGTTATTAAGCTGGTGGGTACGAAATACGGTGTAATGCACACACTCATGTTGCAAAGCAAACAGGTGTACTAACAACACCCCCTGCACAAACATCGCGGGCCAAATCAAAAAGTGGTCATAAAACACAGCAATCAATGTACTGCTCAGCACTAACAATAGAAACCACAGCGCCAGGCGTTGCAGTGCCGGCTTATCTGTACGCCGCATCAGAGTCTTGACCTGCTTGCGGGTGAGAATACCTTCGGACATAGCCTGGGTAACGGGAGTAGTAATCTGTTTTGACATCTGTTTAAACTCTGGTGCTAATATGTTTGAACACAAAAGAAGGATACGGCAATCATGACAACAGGTATTGGTGGCTCCACCGCAGCAAACGAACTGGCAACACTGACTTCATCTCGCGAACAGGCCACACCCATTAGTCTCGCAGAATACCAGACCCGCATGCAAAAAGTCCGTGGGCTGATGCAGGAAAACGGTGTCGATGCACTCTACCTTGACGCCACCACCAGCCTGCGTTACTTCACCGGTATGTACTGTTATCCCAGTGAACGCCTGCATGGAGCGATTATATCGGCTTCAGGTGAACTGGTTTATGTCTGCCCGCAGTTTGAGGAGGAAAAAACCCGTGCAGGCATGGTGATGGAAGGCGACTTTGCCTGTTGGGAAGAGCATGAAGACCCAACCACGCTGGTGGCGAACACCGCATTAAAGATGACGAATGCCGGTACGGTGACCTTAGCGCTGGATCACCAGACCCCATTTTTTACCGCCAGTCGTTTGCAAACCAGCACATCCCGCCTGCAGATTGTCAATGGTGAAGACCTGATTGCCAGCTGTCGCCGGATTAAATCAGCACATGAGCTGAAATTACTGCAACAGGCAAAAGCGATTACCTTACGTGTGCATCAGGCTGCCGGACGCATTTTGCATGAAGGTATGGATACCCGTGAAGTGCAGGCTTTTCTGGATGATGCTCACCGGGCCTGCGGTATGGATGGTGCCTCAACCTTCAAAATTGTTTTGTTTGGTGAACCCACTGCTTATCCACACGGTGTTCCCTATCCACAGCAACTAAAAGAAAACGACATGGTGTTAATTGATACCGGTGGCACTCTGTATGGCTATAACTCAGACATCACCCGCAGCTATGTCTTTGGTGAACCCAATGCCCGCCAGCGGGAAATCTGGGACATTGAACATGCAGCACAGCAGGCCGCGTTTGCCGCCGCACAGATTGGCGCCCCCTGTTCAGCCCCTGATGACGCGGCACGAAAGGTCATCACTGCCGCAGGCCTCGGCCCGGATTATCAAACACCGGGCTTACCGCATCGTACCGGGCATGGTGTTGGGCTGGATGTGCACGAACACCCTTATATTGTGCGCGGCAATGAACTGGCATTAGCACCGGGCATGTGTTTTTCGATTGAGCCTATGATCTGTAGCTACGGTGAATTTGGTGTCCGGTTAGAGGATCACGCTTATATCAGTGCCGATGGCCCGCGCTGGTTTACCGAGCCCAGCACATCCATTGACCAGCCACTGTAAACACCACATCACAGCGTAAACAACAGATCCGTACGAATAATGTACTTCACTCCGGATAAGACCGGCTCAGAACTATGCACACAATGTAACGGGTGAGTGCCATGTGGAAAACAGAGCACACCACCTGCCGGAGTGCGCACATCAACCTCACGAACCGGTGCACCACGACGCGCCGGTTGCTGTGGATTATCTGCATTCACCAGAAAACGGGTGGCACCACCACTAAACTCTTCGCTAAGAAAAATCAGGAAACTCATCAGACTATAACGATCGCCGTATGCATTATGGATCAGCTCGCCATCAACAACCCTGCTACCCGGCCAGGCACCATCAGTATGTGCCCTGAAATAATCATCAACACCATAACGATAGAAGCGGAAACGGGCATTGATCCCCACAGCCTGTTGGCCAGCGAACACACCAGCCGGATCAGTCATTAATGGCGCAATACGTTGCCAGATTGCTGCGTCCGTCGCTTCATCCGTTACCCAAACCACATTGTCGTTATGGCGCACCTCACGCGGCAAAGACACTGCTGCATCCGGCAGATAACCCAGAGCTTCACTTAACTCAATCAAACGCTGACACTCAACGGCTGACAAGACATTCAACAGCTGAAATGCACCTGGGACATCAGTCAGATCCTGACGAAAAACATCCGGCTGACCAGCCGCCGCCAGTCCCAAGGGATCAACCTGATGATTCGCCCATGTCGGCAATGCAGGATGCTCAGCTCCCGGTTCATGGGCAACAATGTAAAAATCACCCGGCATAGTAGCTTGTGTATTATTCATAACGACCTGATAGTTGAAGAAGGCGAATCATCTCGTAACTTTGGACTGCAGTATGACGCTAAAACAACTGCCACGCTGTAATTCAGAATGAATATGCAGCTCAATATGATTGTCTGTTGCCAGCTGTTGAATAATTGCCAGACCCAACCCCTCACCTTCAGATTCATCACCTTTCTGGTAAGGTTGTTGCAATCGCTTAATATCTGCTGCGCTCATCCCGGCACCATTATCACAAATCAGAAACTTAAGACTATTACCCTGTCGCCGACAGCCAATCACCACCCGCGCCCGCTCGCCACCGGAATGGTGTTTAATGGCATTCGCCACCAGATTGGACACAATGCGCATCACCACTAATGGCTCACGCTCCAGCATCACACTGCAATCCACCTTACGTAATTCAATACCCCGTTCCGCTGCTTCTCTGGCAAACATGCGCTGCACAGTTCCCAAAATCAGCGACGCCGGATAAGCATCCGTTTTTTGCACGACATGAGTTGCCTCACTATCTCTGCCCCCAACAGCAGTCGTTTCAGACTCAGGACGGGTTTGTCTTAAATGCTGATTACACAGCTGCTCCAGATAATCGAAGGCATTATGTAACTGTTTACGTACCTCTGCCGATTGTCTGTTGGCAATCGCATCAATCGCTGAGCGTAGTGAAACAATTGGCTGCCGCAAATCATGTGATGCACTTGCCAGCTGTTGTTTGTGCTTTAAAGCCAGATGGCGGGCGCGGGAATAATTTTGCTCTGCTGTTAACAGGGCCTGGTTCACCTGAGCATTTTCCTGCGCTAATACCAACTCTCGTTGCAGTGACTCCTGCTGGTCTTTATGCAAGCCCATAAGCTGCACGGTAATCATACTCATCACCATTAGACTCACCACCAGATAGGCTGCATGATGTATATGCGCCAGTAGCCAGTCCGGCAGCGTAACATTAATAAAAACCAGTAGCACCATGCCGGTAATAACCAGCGCTATAGCAGATAGTGCGAACAAACTGGCAATACTGCGCCGCCCCAGATGCAGCCAGGCGGTAAACGCTATCGGTTGCAATAAAAAGGCCGGAACAGACAGCATGTTTTCCAATTGAACAACGCTTGAAAACGGCAATACGGTTAACAGCAATGGGACAAATAAACTGACACCGGCCAGTAATAAAGCCAGTGACTTTAACCATTGCAAACGCGGCGTTTCAACACTCGACAATAACTGCTGAATAATAATAAAGCCGAGTGCATTAAGCAGCGGTAAGACTATCAGCGGTGAAAAGTGGTTCCAGCGTGGATAGTCCGGCCATAACCACTGAAACGCATGGCCATCAATATCCGCCATGGCTAACAACCCCAGTAAGAATAAACCGGCATACAGAATGGCAACCCGGTGACGTACTGCCAGACTAAACAAAAGGAATAACGCCCCCAGTGTCATAGTAAAACCATAAAAGAGCGCAGCAAAGACGGAATCATTTAATTCCAGCCGGGTGAATTCCTCCCCGGTCAGCAACGAAAAAGGCAAATAAGACGGCCCTTCCACCAGTGTTTGTACCAATACCTGCCTGGCTGCACCGGCAGGCACGGAAAAACTATCTGAATTCAGCAATCTGAAACGATTATTACGTGCATGAAAAGACCGGTTTTCATCTTCATCAATCAGCAGACTCCCTGGCTTTTGGTCAGTATTGACACCCGGAACCCGATTGAGCAACGGTAGCAATGTCGCCTGTAAAAACCGGCTATAAGGTACACCGGCTAACAAATGCATGGATACCGCTTGCTGCGTTTGATTCGTCACAGTGATTAATACAGCAATCTGTTTAGGCGTATTCCCCAACTGGAAAACACTGTGTTCCAACGGTTTACCCTCTCCGCGTTGAAATGCCTGCATAATCTGCCTGGAGTCATCAACAGCGCTCTCTTCCAGCCATTGCTGTGTCACTGTCATACCGGAATCCGCAGCAAAGGATACCGACGCGCAGATAATCAGCAAAAACAGACTCAGCAACACGGGATAAGTTATAGTCATTTTACGCATCAAATCATCCTGTGCAGACGAGAAACGACGACGACGCAAACTGCCAAATCAAAACTATGACCAGCGCTCAACAGCCCCATACTGCCATCATTGCTGATGATCACCAGATTGTCAGACAAGGGTTGCGTAGTGCGCTGGAAACGCCGGGACTGGTGAATAAAGCCGGTATTCGCATTGTCGCTGAAGCAGAAAATGGTTTTGAGGCGCTGGCTGAGGTAAAAGTCCATCAACCGGATTTGCTGCTGCTGGATATTTCGATGCCACTGGCAGGGGGCGCCGAAATCGTACTTGATGTGCAACGCTGGAGTCCACAAACGCGGATTGTCATCCTGACCGGGATTCATGCACCCGGTTTGCTCGCACAGCTGCTGGAAGCCAATGTAGCCGGTATTTTTTCCAAAGGCGCTGATCTGGCTGAGCTGTACAGCAAGCTGCCGCTGATTTTGTCTGGTGGACGTTACATTGCCAGCAGCTTTGAACAAACGCTGCAGACACAACAGGATATCCCCACCCTCACCGGTCGTGAGCACCAGATACTGAATATGATTGTTGCCGGTAAAACCAATAAAGAAATCGCCCGCCAACTGGTAATCAGCCCCAAAACGGTAGATAAACACCGCACCAGCCTGATGGATAAACTGGACGTACATTCGGTGGCCGAATTGCTGGCTTATGCTTTTCGTGAAGGCCTGATTGATCCCGACCATTTGCTCTGATCCTGTTTGATAATAACTTCAGCATAAACGATCAGCTGCCCGGTTTGTATGGGGTTAATGCCCCAGATCCAACACCCGCTTATCGCAAAATTTCGCTAAAAATCAGGGTTTTCGCCGCATTTCCATACAAAAATTCAGTTTAGGTTAACATTTCTCATAGGTAGCCCATATACCCACTGAAATTTGAACTATCCTTTTCAGATACTTTAGGGAAAGTGATGACAATAAAATGGAAAATCAAATTAACCACTATGAAAGCAGGCTTACGTCCCGACCTGTAACAGCAGAATATCGCGGTAAAAAGTGGCAATCCACCTTATGGCTATCTGCCTTATTGCCCCTGATCTTTACTATCCACCCGGTATCCGCAGAGGAACCGCTACGCGCACTACCTGCTATTGAAGCACTGGAACTGGACGAAAAAAAAGTCAAATTAGGCCAACGGCTGTTTAGCGACCCCCGCTTATCACGCGACAATACGATTTCATGTGCCAGTTGCCACAATCTGGAAAAAGGCGGCGTGGATAGCCTGCAACACTCCATTGGCATCGACGGTCAGACAGGCGACATTAATGCCCCCACGATTTTTAATACTGCCTATAACTTTCGCCTGTTCTGGGACGGCCGCGCTAACTCACTGGAAGAACAGGTTTCAGGGCCAGTCCACCACCCCAAAGAAATGGGGTCCAGCTGGGAAGAAATTCTGGAGAAACTCACGCAGGATGAAAAACTGCTGCAGGACTTCGCAGCAGTTTTTGACGAAGAACTGGCACCGGAACATATCGAATCTGTTATTGCCGAGTTTCAGCGCTCACTCATTACCCCTTCGCGCTTTGACCGTTACCTGCGGGGTGATGAAACCGCCATTACAGAAAATGAGTTGCTGGGGTACAAAAAATTCAAATCCTATGGCTGTATAGCCTGTCATCAGGGCGTCAATGTCGGCGGCAATATGTTTCAGAAATTCGGGGTCATGGGTGATTACTTCGACGGTGCTGATGCCCCGGCCAAAGTTGATCTCGGACGTTTCAACGTGACCGGACGGGAAGCAGATAAACATGTTTTTAAAGTTCCGGGGCTACGGAATATTGCGCTAACAGCACCATACTTTCACAACGGTAGCGTCAAAACGCTGCCGGAAGCCATTGATGTCATGTTTAAGTTCCAGCTCGGCAGACCAGCACCGGAGGAAGACAAGGCCTTAATCGTCGCTTTCCTGAAAACACTAACCGGTGAAACTCTGGAAAAACCCACCGAACCTGTTCAGGCAGAGAATAAACAATGAAAAAAATCACTTCTCTCCTTATTTTTGTTACCGCGCTCACCATACTCGCAGGCATTCTGGCCTATCTGTATACCCAGTCACAAAGCATCAACAGTGAAGCTTACAACCGGGTTAATGACAACCTGCGCTCCCTCAAGCAATTGGACGCAGAATGGAACGTTGACGTATTACGCTCGAAAGTAGGCAGCAATCAGCACTATGACCCATTGACCAGCCCGCAGACTCTAATCCGCAGCTTACAAGATGATATCGGCACACTGACCGGCAAGCTGGATCAAAATGCTAATATCCTCCCGACCGTCAATGAGTTTCAGCAGGCTATCGATGAAAAGCTGAATCTGGTGGAAGATTTTAAATCACAACACGCTATATTTAAAAACTCGCTGGGCTTTCTGCCAACGGCTGTTGAACAATTACAAACTGATATCAATACGGCACTGTCAGAGCTCGATGCTCAAAAAACACAGGCAGAACGCCAGAGAATCCCACAAACACCCGCCAGCGATGAATTACTGGGCACTCTGAATACTGAAATCCAAGAGCTGCAGACACTTAAAACGCACAGTAGTGAGATATTAACCGAACTGCTCAAATACAATCTGACGCCTGATCCAACGCTGAAATCGCGTATCAAAACACAGCTGACCCAACTGGAAAATTCGGCGAAGAATCATGAGCAAAAACTGGCAGAGCAAATCACCATCCTGTTGAATCACAGTCGCAAAGTGCTGCAACAGCGTGATATTGAAGGCGATATCCTGCGCAACCTCGATGAAATACCCACTGCCACGTTAAACGATAAACTCAATCAGCTGGTCAGCGAAAACTTCGAACAGAAACTGGAAACACAAAATACCTTCCGCCGCTATTTAACGATATACGCGGGTGTGCTACTGCTACTGCTGATGTATGCAGCTTTCCGCTTATTACGTGCTTTCCGTGAACTGCAAAGCGCGAATGAGAATCTGGAACAACATGTGGCAGAACGCACCTCTGACCTGCACCGTGCTCTTAGCAACCTGCAGGAATCTCAGGCCCAGCTGGTTCAGTCTGAGAAAATGGCTTCACTTGGCCAGATGGTGGCCGGTATCACCCATGAGATCAACACTCCGCTGGCTTATGTAAAGAGTGGCCTCGACATTACACGCATGCGGCTGGGCGAACTGGGTGAGCTCGTCACAGCCTGCGGCACGCTGAACCGGACACTGAGCGATGAAAATGCCAGTGATGAAGCCATCCATTCACAGCTACAGCAAATCGGTGAATTAACCGAAGTCCTGGAAGAAAACGAGACCATGAATGAAACCTCAGATTTATTAACTGACGGTATTCATGGCATGGATCAGATATCCGATATTATCACCAATCTGAAAAACTTTAGCCGTATGGATCGCGCTAAGGTGTCAGCATTTAACGTCAATGAAGGTCTGGAAAGCACACTGAAAATTGCTAAAAACATCGTTAAGCACAAATCGATCATGAAGAATTACGATGACGTGCGCACGATTACCTGTTCACCCTCATCCATCAATCAGGTCTTTCTCAATCTCATCACCAATGCCGCTCAGGCCACTGATGAGGACGGCGAAATTCTGCTGATCACAACCCAGCTGGAAGACGCCATAAAAATTGAAGTCCGGGACAACGGTAAAGGTATTCCCGGAGATGTTATCGACCAGATATTCGATCCGTTCTTTACCACCAAAGCCATTGGCCAGGGTACCGGCCTTGGCCTTTCTATCGTCCAGCGCATTATCAGAGAACATAACGGCAGCATCACCGTTGACTCCGAAGAAGGCGTGGGCACCTGCTTCACGGTTATATTGCCTCAAAACGCTATCCAGGAAGGATAATCACTATGCAATCGACAGGAAAAGTTATTAATTTCAGCCGTGTACGCCGCACAGAAACCAGTTCACCGCGCAGCAGGAAACCAAAAATCCTGTTCGTTGATGACGAAGAACGCATCCTCAATACCATGCAAGCACTCTTCCGGCGCCAATACGATACCACTACAACCACTGACGGCTATCATGCGCTGGAATTACTGCAGCAGGATCATTATCAACTGCTGGTGAGTGACCAGCGCATGCCGATCATGAAGGGTGTTGATCTGCTGCGTGAAGCGAAAAAAGTCTCACCGGATACCGTACGCATTCTGCTGACCGGATTTTCCGATCTTGCTGCGATTATCGGTTCCGTCAATGAAGGCGAGGTCTTTCGTTTCCTCAACAAGCCGTGGAATACCCAGGAGTTTGTCGCTACTGTTGATGAAGCGGTCAGAATCGGCCTTGAACTACAGGAGGCTGCTAACGACGAACCACATCCGGCCATCGACTTAAACCATCAACCTGAAAAGATACGCCCTGTTACAACAACTGCAGCAGAATCAACCTCACAACCACTGCCCACTAATACCGCCAACGCTTATGCAGATAACCTGATTGTCCTGCGCGGCGATGATGAAATGCTGGCCTCAACCCGCAGTATGCTTCCGGGCTGCCGGATATTTACAGCTAACAGCCATGATGAAGCCATTGACCTGATGGTAGAACATGAAATCGGTGTCATCGTGTGTAATGTCGATGATGATCACGATGGCGCACTGGAGTTTTTCTCTCTGCTCAAGCGGGAACACCCGCAGGTAGTCTCCGTTCTTCTCGCTAACAGTGGTGACTCGACTACATTAATCCATTTAATTAACAACGCCCGTGTATTTCGGTATATGTTTAAGCCGGTACGTGAGCGTCTGATGTTGCGGTATCTGACCTCCGCCATCGATCAATACCACAAATTCAAAGTCGCCCCGACACTACTCAAACAACAGAGCGTACTGAATAAGCCTCAACAAACAGAAAACAACCCTGTCAATACCGATAACAGCCAAAAAACAACCGCACCAGCAGCACAGAACAACACCAATATTCTGGGAAAAATGCGCAAAATACGCAGCTTCTTCTCACGGCTGGTATCAGGCTGATTAAGTGGCCTGATCTTCATATGGGGGATTCACCCCATACCGTCAATCACCCTGTCTTTGTTACCTTGTAATCACTGCTTATCAACACACAAAACGAGGGAAACACCATGACAGTTACTAAACGCAGCCAGACCAAAACCACCGTTATCGCTATTGGTGCAGCAATACTGCTCAGTACATTTGCCACAACACCAGCCTTTGCCAAAGCCTGTAAAAAAGTACACCTGGAAGTCAAGAATGCAACCGGCGCACCAATCAAAATCGTTGATCTCGATTACTGGGATTCAGAAAGCGAAAAATGGCGCTCTGAACCCGTAAGAAATGTAAAAATCAATGACAACAGAACCTGGCAGGCAACCCGAAATCTGGAACGGGTCAATGGCCAGCCGGTAAAAATCCGGGTGGAATATAAGAAACAGAAATGGAGCAAGCTACTGAAAAAGTGGGTTTGGAAAGCTAAGAAGAGCAAATACTACTCTGGTTCCAAGCACTGTACACGCAATACCGAATTTGTAATGGCAATCAACTGACACAAACGCTTTTAGCGCCAGGTTAACGGGAAAGCAATGATGCTTTCCCGTTATTGGTTTTTTACCTTTGGATCTTACTCGTCAATCCGCACCCACTGACCATCAACAATTTGTGACAAAATCACATCGTCAACGCCCTGATGATCCTCGCCATAATTAACCTTCACACCCAACAGAGCATCATCATACGACACGCTTTCCAGTCCCTTTTTAAAGCTTTCCGGTGTCAACTCCTTACCGGCAGCCTCCAGTGCTTTAACCATGACTTCCGCCGCATGACGTCCAAGCAAACCACCTGATGAAGGCTTTTCACCAGCAGCTTCCAGCTCTTTCAGCCATGCAGCTACTTCCGGCACATCCTGTCTGCCATCAAGATCAAGCCAGCTGGCAGCAGCATAAAACCCATTGGTGATTCCGCCCGGCACTTTGGCCACAGCAGTATGGAATGAAGCCGAAGCTCCAAGGAAGTTCACATCTTCCCAACCCATTTTCTTCGCAGTTGCCACGACAGTAATAGCCTGGCGCACACTCAGGGCAATGGCAATCGTGTCACAACCCTCACCTTTCAGCTTGGTCAGCGAGCCAACAAAATCCTGCTCATCCGGCTTATGTGTTGTTTCGCCAGCATACTTAAGCTTCAGCTCTTCAACTGTGGCTTTGGCACTTTCCTGTGTTTCCAGACCAAAATCAGAGGGGATATACATGGCGCAAATATTTTTTGCCCCTTTATTCTCGGCCAACCACTTCAGGCCATAATTAATCTGATCATAGTAAGACGAGAAACCTGCCCACTTATAATCGGTGAGCGGGTCAATCATCTGACGCGCACCTGTCAAAGCAAAAACATTATGAATCTGCTTTTTCTCCATCAATGGAAAGGCTGCCATATTCATTGGCGTACCCAGTTGCAAAAACATGGCAAAAATCTTGTCAGAATTGACCAGCTTATTTAAGCCCTGCATCGCTTTGGGCATCTGATAAGCGTGGTCTTCCACCACCAACTTAATTTTGCGTCCATGCACGCCACCATCCGCATTCACCTTGTCAAAATACAGATTGGCTGCTGCTATCGCGGGTGCACCAAAGGCAGCAAAAACACCAGACATGTCCTGATTCGAGCCAATAATCACCTCGTCATCCGTCACGCCCTGAGCATGGGCATTACCCGCAAGGCCTGCTGCTAATGTCAGGCTCAACGCCAAACGCTTTAAACTAAATCTTTTCATTATTTATCCTCCTTCATTATAAAAGCTACGCCCTTACCCCAATCCTATCAGTGGGTTAGTGTAAGAACGTTCCTCAATACATCTCGTCAATCAAAGCCGAATACTTTTGCTCCACAAAACTACGCTTCAGTTTCATCGTTGCGGTTAATTCATCATCATCCGCCGTCAATAACACATCAATCAAACGGAAAGCCTTAATCTGTTCCACGCGGGCAAACTTTGCATTCACCTGTTCCACCACCTGCTGAATCAGCTGCTGTACCTCTGCGGTATGACATAGCGAAGCAAAATCAGCAAACGGTACACGTTTATCCTGCGCGTATTTCTCGACATTTTCCTGATCAATCATAATCAAGCAAGTCAGGTATTTGCGCTGGTCACCAATGACTACGGCATCCGAAATATAGGGGGAAAATTTCAGCTGATTTTCGATTTCTGCTGGCGCAACATTCTTCCCGCCCGCAGTAATAATAATGTCTTTAATGCGTCCGGTAATCGTGAGGTAGTTATCTTCAATCGACCCGGAATCACCGGTGCGCATCCAACCATCAGTGGTAAATGCATCCTCTGTTGCCTCAGGTTTATTCCAGTATTTCGTGAAAATACCGCCTGACTTCAGTTGAATTTCTCCATCATCAGCGATACGCACCTGTACACCTTCCGGAATATAGCCGACGGTTCCCATACGGATATGCCCCGGATAATTAGCCGTTGTCGTCGCTGTGGTTTCACTCATGCCGAAACCTTCATACAGGGAGACACCAATCGCATTAAACCAGTCGATCAGGCCCGGCGAAATCGGCGCTGCACCGGTCACTGCGTAACGCACGCGATCAAACCCCAGCATACGACGCAAATTACTCAGCACCGCCCATTCCCAAAACTTAGCGGTTATCCGCTTTCCGACGGAGAAAGTGATTCCTTCCCGTTCTGCATTCACCCGTGCCATTCCACTATTAATCGCCTGTCGATAGGCCCACTGCCCCAATGGCGTCGCATCGCTGATAATCGTCTGAATCCGTGAATACACCTTTTCGTAAATACGTGGCACACCTGCAAAAATATGTGGACTCACTTCCTGCAGATTATCAAACACGGTCTCCGGACTTTCGGTGAAATTCACCACCGACCGATTCGCAATCGGCAGGAACACTGAACTCATGCGCTCATAAATATGCGACAACGGTAAAAAGCACAGCTGCTCATCACCAACCCGATACGGCAGAATATTCTGGGTTAGACTGATCACAAACAGTATATTACTGTGATTAATCGCCACACCTTTTGGCTTGCCCGTAGTCCCCGAGGTATACACTAGTAGTGCAATATCCTCAGGCTGCGATTGTGCAATGGAACCCTCAAATAGCTCAGCATGATGCTGCAGGGTTTCCTCACCCAACCGATACAACTCATCCAGCGTCATCACTGCATCATCCTGAAAATCATGCAGGCCGTGTGTATCGTATAAAATCACCTTCTGCAGCGATGGCATTTCGTCCCGAATAGACAAGTATTTATCCAGCTGTTCCTCATTCTCTACAAACAGGAACTTGCTCTGCGAATCATTCACCAGATAGGCCAGCTGCTCCGCTGAATCGGTCGTATAAACACCTGAGACAATACCCCCCATGCACTGCACAGCAAGGTCAGTATAAATCCACTGCAAACAATCTTCCGCCAGCACCGATACCACATCACCACGCTGCAAACCCAGTTGATGCAATGCCAGACCGATCAGGCGTGATTTAGCGTAGAAATCACCCCAACTTGAAGATTGCCAGATACCCAGAACTTTTTCGCGGTGGGCAGTGGTGTTGGCGTAGCGGTTGGCACGATCCTGAAAGAGCTTGACCAGGGTATCGTGATTATCAACCAATAATGGGCGGGTGGTTAGATCCTGGTTGATTTGCAGACCGTTTACGGTGTGTTGGGCGGGAGTATTCATGGTACTCATCGCCAGGTCTTCCGTTTCTTCCAACGCCGTTTCCCCCGCTCACTCTGTTCCTGCACCCCCAGATAAAACTCCTGTATATCCTTTGAAGCCTTCAGCTCCGCCGCACTTCCGGCCATCACAATTCGTCCCAGCTCCAGCACATACCCCTGATCCGCCACATCCAGCGCCACCTTGGCATTTTGTTCCACAATCAACAGTGTGACTTTCTGTTCCTGATTCAGGCGCTTTACAATACCGAATATTTCCTGCACCAATAGCGGACT
>JBMZDK010000081.1:0-14680 GCA_049614265.1 Thiolinea sp. | reverse complement strand
TCCTGATTCACATCCATAATCTCATCAGACTTATACTGCGTACTCTGCTGGCTGACTTCACGCATTTCCAGTGCCCGCTCTAAACGCTGTTCAATCGTCCAGGTTAATACCTGTTTCTGCCACTTGGTATCTCTGAACACCGCCCTCGCCTTCTGGTAATCCTTATCATCGGTGCACAGCGTATCACCATGCATCAACAGCGTCGGGGTACCATAAAGATCTATCATCTGCTGCTCCGGTAATAAGGTACAGCCCGTATCTGCCGCAAACCGTTCGCCAATCAGAAAATCCCGGTTCCCATGCATAAAATACAGTTCCACCCCGCTATCGCTGACCGACCTGAGCGCGGCAATAATCGGAGCCAGCTTCAACCCATCCGGTGTATCCAGGTAGTCATCACCAATCCAATACTCAAAAAAGTCACCAAGGATAAATAAGGCATCTGCTTTACCTTCAATTTGCTTGAGAAAGACAAATAATTGTTGGATAACTTCAGGGCGGGAAGGTTCGAGGTGTAAATCAGAGATAAACCAGGTTGTCATGAGTATTGGCCTTAAATAACAGGAGTATGCAGCTTATCAGCTGGTAACGGATTAGTCAGTGTCGCGATTCGCCAAATACATGGCAGTCAGGCGGCTTAGCGTACGCCGGAATGCAAACTGTAAACGGTAACCCTGATATAGCTCTTTAATAGGCACTTCAGATGAAAACAATAAACGCACATCCCGGTCATATACTTCATCGATCAGGTTAAAGAAACGCCGGGCCGCTGACTCATGTTCTGTTGTCATTACAGAAACATTCGACAACATAACGATCTTATAGCGATCTGCCATCCAGATATAGTCACTGGTCGTCCGTGTTCCCTCACAAGCCACCGCAAAATCCAGCCAGATGATATTGTCTGACACCCGCTGTATCGGTACTTCACGATGATTAATCGTAAATACCTGATTATGCTTAACCTCACCCTTTGACAATCGGTTAAACCGGGCCTCCAGCATCGCTTCATCCAGCGTTTCCAGCTCATGCCCTTCTTCCAGCTCATCCAGCCCCAGTGTGCGATAATCCCGCGGACTGTCGAGGTGCAGAATATTCATGTGTTGCTGCAGAAAATCGGTATACGGAACAAATAACTCTTTCTTCAGATTGCCCTGGTACAACTCGGAAGGATGGCGATTAGAAGTGGTAACCAGCAACACTCCCTCCCGCATCAGGTACTCCAGCAACGGCAATAATAAACTGGCATTCGCTATTTCTGTCAGGTGCAATTCATCCAGACACAATAAACGCATCGATTTCGCCCAGTCCCGGGCAATCAGCCTGAGTGGATCTTCCTGATCAGGGTGTTGTTTAATCGCTTTATGCAACAACTCCATAATGTGGTGAAAGTGATAGCGTTTTTTATCTTTGACCGGAACCGATTCATAGAACATATCCATCAACCAGGTTTTGCCACGCCCCACTCCTCCCCAGAGATAAACCCCTTTAGGTATTTCTGTTGCCGTTTCCGGTACTGAACGGGAGAAAAAGCTGAAAAAACCGCGCCCGGCAGACGATTTTTCCGGCCTGCTTTCCGGCATACTCTGTAAACGTGTTGCGGCATCTTCTAACAGACCAACAGCTTTTTCCTGAAAGGGATCAGGGTTGATGACGTTACGGTCGATTTTGTCGTAATATTGTTGTTTTAAACTCATGATCTGTGGTCATTGATTTACAGAGAAATGGAGCTGCGCAAATTACCATAACATGTCAACATTTTGCAGTGTACACTTGGAAAAAAAACCGATTCGGGCTAGAATCGCCGCCCAGTTGAATAGCAGATGTCGACAATCCAGCAAAACATACCAATTATCCTTCAGGTTCAGAATCTACTTATGAAGACAAGCAGCAACAGGCCCATCTCGCCTCATTTACAGGTTTATAAGCCGCAGCTCACTTCTGTGCTGTCGATTTTCCATCGCGGCACCGGTGTCGTACTTGCTATAGGCTCAATTTTAGTCGCTTACTGGCTGGGTGCAATTGCTGCCGGGCCGGATGCTTATGCTGATGCAAACGCGATCCTTGGCTCGTTTCTGGGAAAACTGATCCTGTTTGGCTGGACATGGGCTTTATTTTATCACTTGTGCAATGGTATCCGCCATTTGTTGTGGGATTCCGGCTTTGGCTTTGAAATCGAAACCACGTACCTGAGCGGTAAAATTGTTCTGGGCGCTTCTGTCGCCTTAACCATTTTATTGTGGCTGGTCGCCTAGGAGGATTGCATCATGAGTCTGGTTACTCCACTCAAAAAAGCACGCGGACTGGGTTCTGCTAAAGACGGCACACACCATTGGTGGATGCAACGCGTTACGGCTGTCGCACTGGTTCCACTGACACTGTGGGTGGCTTTTTCTGTTGCCGGTATGGCGGGAGAAAGCTATGAAACCGTGGTCAGTTACTTCCAGGCCCCGTTTAATGTGGCCATGTTCGTCCTGTTTCTGTTCACCGGTTTTTACCATGCCTCTCTCGGTTTACAGGTGGTGATTGAAGACTATATCCACCATGAAGGCCTGAAAATCGGCGCTTTGATGGGTATGAAGTTCGCTATCGCCCTCACCGGTTTTACCAGTATTTTTGCGGTATTGCGCGCCGCCTTTGGCAGTTGAAGACTTAAGGGACTCAAAATTCATGTCTGAATACAAGATTGAAAACCATACCTACGACGTTATCGTAGTGGGAGCCGGTGGTGCCGGTTTACGTGCCACCTTCGGCATGGCAGTCAAAGGCCTGTCCACCGCCTGTATCACCAAAGTCTTCCCCACCCGCAGCCACACTGTTGCTGCACAGGGTGGTATGTCTGCTGCTCTGGGCAATATGGGCGAAGACAAATGGGAATGGCATATGTATGACACCGTCAAAGGTTCAGACTGGCTGGGTGATCAGGATGCTATTGAATATATGTGCCGTGAAGCAATACCGGCAGTCATCGAGCTGGAGCATCAGGGCGTTCCCTTTTCACGCACCGAAGAAGGCCGTATCTATCAGCGCCCGTTTGGTGGCATGACCACCAACTTTGGCAAAGGTACTGCTGAACGTACCTGTGCTGCTGCTGACCGTACCGGCCATGCGATTCTGCACACGCTGTACCAGCAGTCATTACGCCACAAAGCTGAATTTTATATCGAACACTTCGCCACTGACCTGATTATGGATGACGAAGGAGTTTGCCGGGGTGTACTGGCCTGGGATCTGGAAACCGGAGTACTCCGCATTTTCCGCGCTCAGCAGGTTATTCTGGCCACCGGTGGTTACGGTCGCGCCTACTTCTCTGCGACCTCAGCACACACCTGTACCGGTGACGGTAATGGCATGATTACCCGTGCCGGTCTGCCATTACAGGACATGGAGTTTACCCAGTTTCACCCTACCGGTATTTACGGTGCAGGCTGTCTGATTACAGAAGGCGTCAGAGGCGAAGGCGGTTATCTCACCAACTCTGAAGGTGAGCGTTTTATGGAACGTTATGCGCCAAACGCTAAAGACCTGGCATCACGTGATGTTGTCAGCCGTTCCATGACTATCGAAATTAACGAAGGTCGCGGGGTCGGCTCAAAAGCGGATCACATCCATCTCCACCTCGAACACCTCGGTGGCGAAGTGATTCATGAGCGCCTGCCTGGTATTGCAGAAAGTGCGAAGATTTTTGCTGGTGTTGATGTCACTAAAGAACCTATTCCGGTACTGCCAACCGTCCACTACAATATGGGCGGTATTCCAACCAATTACCACGGTGAAGTGGTCACGCTGAAAGATGGCAACCCTGATACAGTAGTGCCTGGCCTGATGGCAATTGGCGAGTGTGCCTGTGTCTCGGTGCATGGTGCTAACCGCTTAGGCTCTAACTCACTGCTCGATATCGTGGTATTTGGTCGTGCGGCGGCGAATCGCTGTGCTGAAACGATTACTCCCGGTGCCAACCAGCCGGAACTGCCAGCTGCCGGTCTGGAAAAAGCGCTCAACCGCTTTAACCAGATTCACTACGCCAGCGGCGATACCAGTACAGCTGAAATTCGCGACAATATGCAGCACGCCATGCAACAGCACGCCGCCGTTTTCCGTACCGGTGAATCACTGCAACAGGGTGTGGATAAGATGAATGACATCTACGCCAGTTATCAGGACGTATCAGTAAAAGACAGAGGTTTAATCTGGAACTCTGATCTGATGGAAACCTTTGAGCTGGCTAATCTGTTGGATTGCGCACAAACCTCTGTACAAAGCGCACTGAACCGCACTGAAAGCCGGGGAGCACATGCCCGTGAAGATTATCCGGAACGTGATGATGCGGAATGGATGAAACACACCGTATCCTGGTTGGATGAAAGCGGCAAGGTGGATATTGATTACCGTCCGGTACACGATTATACGCTGACCGATGACGTTGAATACATCGAACCGAAGAAGCGTGTTTATTAAGGGAGAAGAATAATGGCTGAATTTACCTTACCCGCAAACTCGGTAGTAAAGCCCGGCAAAACCTGGCCCGCTCCCGCTGGTGCGACCCGTACCAAAAATTTTCGTATCTACCGCTTTGATCCGGACACCGGTGAAAATCCGCGCTGGGATACGTTTGAGATTGACCTGGATGACTGCGCCCCTATGGTGCTGGATGCCCTGCTGAAAATCAAAAATGAAATTGATCCAACACTGACTTTTCGCCGCTCCTGCCGTGAAGGTATTTGTGGTTCTTGCTCCATGAACATCGGCGGTACAAACACACTGGCCTGTATCAAAGCTATCGAAGACTTCGAAGGCGATATTACGATCAGCCCGCTACCGCACATGGAAGTAGTGAAAGATTTGGTACCTGATCTGACGCACTTCTACGCCCAATATGCTTCGATCAAGCCATGGATGCAGACAGAAACCGTTCCTCCACAGGATCGTGAGCGCCTGCAGTCACCGGAAGATCGTAAAAAGCTGGATGGTCTATACGAGTGTATTCTGTGTGCCAGCTGCTCAACATCATGCCCGAGTTACTGGTGGAACGGTGACCGTTACCTTGGCCCGGCAACGCTGTTACAGGCACAACGCTGGGTGGTGGACAGTCGTGATGAAGCTACCGGTGAACGTCTGGATGACCTGGAAGATCCGTTTAAGCTTTATCGCTGTCATACCATTATGAACTGCACCAATACTTGCCCAAAGGGCCTGAATCCGGCTAAGGCGATTGGTGAGTTGAAACAAAAGATGGTGGAACGTCGGTAACTATCCTTCCATCCACATCCAATTACCTCACCCACAGGAATTATTTTCCGGGTGAGGGATTGATACAGAGTTAAGACAACATTCTCACATGAACGCCTCCCGCTTCAAACTCCGCTGCCGTCGTGGCATGAAAGAACTGGACTTTGTTTTAGACCGCTATCTCGAACGCCATTTTGCCAGTGCTGACGAAGCCGAAATTCAGTGCTTTGACCAGTTACTCAACCTGCAGGATCCCGAGTTATTCGGCATTCTGTTTGAAACAGAAACGACACCGGAGCACTTCATCGCCCTCGCCACTAAGATCCGTCAGGTATAGTGTAAGCATCGCCGGATAAGAAACGATAACGAATTATGTATCGCAACGAACAGCTACAGGAGCGCATGAGCCGTCTGCGCTGGGCTTGTCGCCGCACCCGTATGGAACTCGACGAACCACTCGGGAATTTCCTGGAGAATCACTACGCACAACTCACAATGCCACAACAGTTTGCTTTTGAGCGTTTAATTGCTTCGAAAGACATTGAGATCATTGAATGGCTAAAGGGTCTTGTCAAAGCCAATGACCCGGGTATTGCTGAAATCGTAGGATTAATTCAGCGGGGTGAATAGCCACTTCGTTTCACCGGCAATACCTCATCAACATATCATTTCAGCGCGATGACTTGAAAAAAACAGCATGTCCTGTGATGATCACAGATAAAGCACCATCCGAGACGCATGCAGAACCTGCACAGGATAACCCATGTCAGCACCCAAAATAACAAAACCGCTATTCTTTATCGCAGGCTGGGTCTGTTTTGCGTTGGGTTTCATTGGGATTTTTCTGCCACTGTTACCAACCACCATCTTTTGGATTCTTGCTGCCGGATGCTGGTCAAAGAGCCACCCCGAACTGGCACAACGTATTTTATCTCACCCGCGTTTTGGCCAACCGATTCAACTCTTCCTTGATCAGCGTCAGATTAGCCGTAAAGGCAAATGCTTTGCCAGCGCAGGCATCACCTTTGGTTATTTTATTTTCCTGCTCAGCGTGAATCCGTCCTGGATGGTTGCCGGTATTACAGGACTGATCCTGGCGGCGGTCATCGCCTGGATTATCAGCCTTGACTTACCGGCTGAAAATGCGGAACGCCTGATTTAATTGCCAGAATCGATTTCACTAAGCAACACAAACATTGCCTGTATCCCGCATTACAAATTAAGATATTTCTTTTCAGCCGTTGCCTGCTAAATCTGTGAAAACCGGCATCCTCATCGCTGATCAGTTCATTATGCTGAACCTTGACCTGGTCATAGACACACTACGTATTGCTAATCGTGTGGTCGGCAGTAATCGTTTTGCCTGGCAGATTTACACGCTGGACAATGGCCCTGTGGTATCCTGCAACAGCTTTATCGTCAACCCCGATGCCGACTGGAGTGACAGTGAGGCGCTGGACTGCGTATTGGTGATTACCGGTTTTGAGCCGGAACAAAGCCTGCGCCGCCCTGTTATGTGCTGGCTTAAAATGCAACACAAAATGGGGGCCAGCGTTGGCTGTATCGATACCGGCGCCTTTGCCCTTGCAACAGCCGGTGTCCTGTCAGAGACCCAACCGGTAGCCATTCACTGGGAATTTGAAAAACAGTTTCGCCAGCAATACCCCAACTTACAGGTTACTTCCGGAGGTATTTCCTGTAACCAGCAGCTTTTCAGTGCTTCCGGCGGCTTATCCGTTGCCGACATGATGTTGAAACTATTGAATCAATACCTTGATACAACACAGCTCGATGAAGTACGCCATATCTTGTACAGCCATGGTTCAACGCCGGTATCGTTATCATCCGGCAAAAACTTCATCAGCGACCCGATCAGCCGGATTGAACGTGCTGAAATGCACATGCATACCACTCTGGCTAACCCGCTTTCACTGAAAGCACTGGCCAGCATGGTCAATATGCACCCGCGCACATTTGCCCGCCATTTCCAGGAACGTTATGGCATGACACCAATGCGCTATTACCGCCAGCTACGCCTGAGCCATGCCCGGGATTTACTGTTAAAAACACGCTGGCCGGTTAATAAAATCGCTGAATTATGTGGCTTTTCTGAACTGACACATTTCTCAGCGAGCTTTTCCCAGATTTATGGCATGCCACCACAGCAATTACGGAGCCAGCGATGATCCCACACCGCACCTATTTTTTTATTCTGTTAACGCTGTTTATTATTCCCTGGGTTCTGCTGGCTATCGAACCGCATAATCGCCAGGACTGGGCATTGGAAAATGTGCTTAGTGTACTGTTTGTTATTGTGCTGGTATTAACCAGCAAGCGTTTCCCCTTATCCCGCATCTCCTACACGCTCATTTTTTTATTCCTGCTATTGCACGAAGTCGGTGCTCATTACACCTATGCTGAAGTACCATATGACCGCTGGTTTAAGGATTGGCTTGGCTTTTCGCTGAATGAAGCACTGGGTTTTGAACGCAATCATTTTGATCGATTAGTACATTTTCTTTACGGCTTGCTGCTGGCTTACCCTATCCGGGAAGTATTCATCCGTATTGCTAATGTAAAAGGGTTCTGGGGGTATTTCCTGCCGCTGGATCTCACTATGTCAACATCAATGCTGTTCGAATTATTTGAATGGGCGGCAGTGGCTGTCTTTGGTGGTGAGTTGGGGGTTGCCTATCTCGGAACTCAAGGTGATGTCTGGGATGCACATAAAGACATGCTGCTGGCCAGTATCGGGGCGCTGATTGCCATGGGCTTCACTGCGTTGCTGAATTATCAATTACAGCGGGATTTTGCTGATGACTGGAATCAGAGCCTGAAGGTGAAAGACAACCGGCCTTTAGGTGAAGACGAAATTGCACGCATGCTGGAAGAACAGGCTTAGGAAGCATTAAATCGATGGAATCTCTGGCTTTACTCCTCAGCGGCTTCTCTGTTTTCAGCGCACTGGTGATCAGCGTGACCCACTTTAGCAGTCAGCACTATAAAGACCAGCTTACTGCACGCTTCACCGGTATTTTACTAATGGCCGCACTGGCAGGTTTGCAATGGTTTCATTTTGCCTACTTGCACAATATTGTGTTAACGCTGGATCAAGCATTTTATCACCTGTTGTTATTTGTCATTGCCCCGGCTTTTTACCTGTTCAGCAAACCGCTGCTGACTGCCGCTAATCCGTTTAATCGCTGGCAACTGCTGCATTTCGTTCCTTCTCTGATTGCCTTATCGTTACCACACAAACTCGCACTTCCCGTTGCTTTTATTATTGGCGCAGCTTATCTGCTCTGGCTTGGGCGCACTATCTACGCGTTACGGGAACAACGCAGCCGCTTTCGCACTGAACTCAGCATTCTCGGCATTGTATTTATCATTGCGTTATCCGTCATGCTGCTGGGGTTATTTATGCCACTGGTACCGGAGCGCCTGTTTTTTGCACTTTATGCCAGTGCCATCGGCTTTGCCTTTATTCTGGTTAGTATTGCGCTATCTCATGCGCCTCAGCTCACTCAGGATGTCAGCGAAGCCGCACAGGAAACTTATGCTGTCTCCACCCTGGGACAAGTTGATTGTGATGCTATCATCACCCGGCTGGAACAGCTGATGCAGCAGGATGAACTGTATCGCGATAGCCAACTGGACTTAACCGGGCTGGCGCAACGTCTTGATCTGTCTTCACACCAGCTGTCCGAGTTAATCAATACCCGGTTAGGTAAACACTTTTCACGCTATATGCGCGAATACCGGGTTGGTGCCGCACAAAAAATGTTGTTGAAAGAGCGTTCTGCATCGGTACTCTCAGTTGGGCTGAGTGTCGGTTTTACTTCACAGTCAAATTTTTATGATGCCTTCCGTGAAATCACCGGTACAACACCGGGTAAATACCGCAAGCTGCAACAGAAGAAAGCATAAAACAGATCATTCCCGAATCAATAAAGCCACCAGCTTTCACAATAACTACACGCCCCGTGCTATGGCGGTTACAGACGATTCCTGATTCCAAAATGATCTTTCCGGAATAAAAAATGAGTACGCTCTGATCAGAACGGAGGTCAGTTTACACTCTGATTAGTATGCTGCTGTTTAAATCAGCCAGCAGAGAGCAAATCATGAAAATACTCTTAACCGGAGCCAGTGGCTTTATCGGCGGCCATATCTATACAGCACTTAAAAATGATGGCCATCAGGTCATCACCTGTTCACGCCAGTCTGGTATGGACTTTAATCAGCTGACAAGTGCTGAAGGCTGGTTGCCACACCTTGAGGGCGTTGATGCCGTCATAAATGCCGTCGGCATTATTGTCGAAAACCGGCAGCAACGATTTGACGTAATCCACCGTCAGGCACCGGTTGCTCTGTTCGCTGCCTGTGAACAGGCGGGTATCGCAAAAGTCATCCAGATTTCAGCCCTCGGTGTTGATGAGCAGGCATTCACTCCCTATCAGCTCAGTAAGAAAGCCGCTGACGATTATCTGCGTAATAGTTCGCTGTCGAATTTTATTTTGCGCCCATCGTTAGTTTATGGCGAAGGCGGAGCAAGTATGAAAATGTTTAAGCAGCTCGCCTCACTACCCGTAATGCCGCTGGTTGGAGATGGTGAATATCAGGTACAACCCGTCCATGTCAGCGATCTCGTTGCCACCGTACAAGCCTGCCTGCAACAGGAAGCCAGCGATGGCAGTGAAACGATTGATATCGTTGGGGCAAAAGCGCTGAGTTTTAAAGACTGGCTGCAGGCCATTCGGGCAGCAGAAGGAAAAAAACCTGCACTAACATTGCCGACACCCTTTGCTCTGATGCTGGGGGTCGCGCAAATTGGTCGTTATATCATGCCGATGATGAGTCCGGAAAACCTGCGTATGCTCCGGGCCGGTAATACTGCAGACGTTAAACCACTCACCCGGTTTCTGGGGTGCTCACCGCTGACACCGGAACAGGGATTAGCGTTATGACTTACTTAGTGTTGAAATACTTCCATATCCTTAGCATGGTGGTATTGTTTGGCACCGGACTGGGCACAGCCTGGTATAAATGGATGGCTGACCGTAACGGCGATGTTGGCCATATTGCCATTATGAATCGCCATGTGGTGCTGGCCGACTGGCTGTTCACCACCCCGGCGATTATATTTCAGCCTGTCAGTGGTTTCTGGATGGTCGCACTCACCGGTATATCCCTGAGTACGCCCTGGATTGCCTGGAGCCTTGCTTTATACCTGTTAGCCGGTGTTTGCTGGCTGCCGGTTGTCTGGTTACAAATACGAATGCGGACACTGGCAACACAGGCAGCGGCAGAAAATGCTGCGTTACCTGCTCTATACTGGCATTATGCCCGTATCTGGTTCTGGCTCGGTGTACCGGCTTTTGCCGCCATGCTGGCTGTGGTTTTTTTAATGGTTTTTAAATATAACGGTTTTTAACTTAACCGGTTTTAAATTCAGTTTTGGATGCTTGATATGCAGATGCAACACCTTTCACAACCCACCGATTTTCAGCTTGATGATGTACAGGACGACAGTGCTGACACCACACCTCTGATGCAACGCGCACTTGGAGAACAGTGGCATGATCTGCCCCGCAGCCTGCAACAACATTACAGTCAGCGTGCTGATGGCAGCAGCCATGAAAGCGGCTGGCTGACCATCAGCTATCCCCGCTGGATGCAATGGCCGTTGAATATCATGCGTCGCTTCGGTGCTCTGCTCAACAAATCCGGCACTCAAATCCCCACTCAGGTCAACAAACGTATGTTTGGCCAGGTGCAGCACTGGGCACGGGCTATTAACTACCCGGATGGCAGCCATATTATGTTCAACAGTCAGGTGACTCACGCCGGTGAGAATATTCTGGTGGAACACGTGAATAGCCTGCTGGCCATGCGCTTAAATGTCCGGGTGCAGGATGCAAAACTGTATTATGAAAGCTGTGGCTATCTGTTAAAACTGGGTGAGCGGGAAATTGAAATTCCGGAATGGCTGGCTCTGGGCCGGGGCTATATAGAAGAAACCGCTCTGGCAGAGGATCGCTTCAGCATGAACTTCTGGCTTGAGCACCCTTTATTCGGTGAAATCTATCGCTATCGGGGAGAATTCAGAATTGTGTAAAACACTACCGAAAAACTGCTCATTGGCTAAATTTAGCCGCAATTAGTTGATTAGCGCGTGAACTGGCACAAGATTCTGATAGACACTATAGTATAGAGACTGAAAGAGGAGAAACACATTGAATATCACTGATTTATTATTAGGCCAGGAAAACAACAGCGCTATTGGCCAGCTGGCTCAGAAGCTGGGGGTTAGCGAAGAACAGGCTCGTGCTATCGTTGCGGAAGTCACACCTTCGCTGTCACGTGGCATGCAGCGCCGTGCTGAGGATAAGGGCGATAATTTCGGCGGTCTGTTTGATGCGCTGGGATCAGGCAATCATTCCCGCTATGTAGAGCAACCGGATTTATTAGGTCGTCAGGAAACCATTGATGATGGCAATTCTATCCTCGGCCACATTTTCGGCAATAAAGACGTTAGCCGCAATGTAGCACGCAACGCAGAACAAAGTACCGGTATCGCAGGTTCTCTGATTAAAAAAGCGCTGCCGATGGTAGCTGCAATGGTCATGGGGTCACTGGGCAAACAGATCTTTGGTGGCGGTTCCCAGCCTTCAGCGCAACAGGGAGGTGGTCTGCTGACTTCTCTGCTGGATTCTGATCGTGACGGCTCAATGATTGATGATGTGCTGGGTATGGCATTTAAGATGGCTTTCCGTTAAAAAGCCCGACTCAACTTATATCTATACCTCCGGACAGTCTTCTACTGTCCGGACACAGAATATTCACCACCGCAACACCAACACGTTATTCTTCTCTCCCCGCATCCGAACCATCTTCCATCGCGTAGAGTCCAACAACCTACTGACATAATAATAGAGAGGCATCTATGAAAACTTCATTTATCTATTCCCTGCTCACCAGCCTGGCCTTATTTGGCAGCGCTCTGCCCGCACAGGCAAAAACCGATACGCTGATTGTTGCAGGGGGGTGTTTCTGGTGTGTGGAATCTGATTTTGAAAAATTGGATGGGGTTAGCCAGGCGGTTTCCGGATACATCAACGGCACCACAGAAAATCCCAGCTATGAGGAAGTAGCCAGCAAAAAAACCGGCCATTTTGAAGTGGTAGAAATTACGTTTGATGACGAGAAAATTTCGCTGGCAGAATTAACTGACTATTTCTGGAAAACCATTGACCCGACTGATCCTCACGGACAATTCTGTGACAAAGGCTCTCCCTATAAAACCGGACTGTTCTATCAAAATGAAAAGCAACAGCAGGTATTTACTGATTCTCTGAACAAACTGAAGCAAAACAAACCGTTTAAAGAACCGATTGCCACCGAAGTCTTAGCGGCACAAACTTTCTACCCGGCAGAGGAATATCATCAGGATTACTACAAGAAAAACCCGGTACGGTATAACTACTACCGTTATGGTTGTGGTCGTGATGCACGGGTCAAGGAACTTTGGGGAGAGGTAGTGAGTAAGGAAAAGTAACTTCAAAGAACCACAGGCAACTCTGAAATATAGCCCCTGTCCATTTAACCGGACAGGGGCTATAAATGTTAAATCTTTGTTGTGACTGACAGCGCTTAAGTCGCCAATAGACCGCTTACACAAAGCACAACCGTCAGAAACGCAGTATTACGCTAATAAACGCTGCACCAACGTCACCCAGTAACTCGCGCCAATCGGCAAAATCGCATCGTTAAAATCATAGTGCGGATTATGCAAACCGTGTGTACCCAGCCCCTGGCCATTACCAATCCAGACATAGGCTCCCGGCTTCTCCTTTAACATATAAGCAAAATCTTCTGCCCCCATCGTCGGTGGCGGATTCCAGACGACATTCTCTCCGCCGACCAACTCAGTCAAAACCTCCGCACAGACCTTTGCCTCAGCAGCTGAGTTTTCCGTCACCGGATAGCCCTCACCGATTGTCAGAGTAGCAGTAGTGTCAAATGCCGCCGCAGTATGCTCAACGACCGTCGCCATACGGGCTTTGATATGTTCACGTTGCTCATCACTCAGGGTGCGGATAGTGCCCTTTAAACGCGCGTACTCAGGAATGACATTAAACGCGCCCTCTCCGGCATCTACCCCTGTAATACTGATCAGACCGGCATCCACCGGACTCAAATTACGTGAAACAATACTATGCAATGCTGTGATCATATGCCCGGCGACCAGCACCGGATCCGTAAAGGTTTCCGGTATCGCCGCATGCCCTCCCTTCCCGGTGATTTCAATGCTAAACACATCGCCACCAGCCATTGCCGGCCCGGAATGAACACCGAACACCCCGGCACCCATCGGAGGCCAGTTATGCATACCGTAAACCTGCTGAATCGGAAAGCGGGTGAATAAGCCATCAGCAATCATCCGGTAAGCCCCGGACTTTTCTTCCTTGCCCGGCCCTTCTTCTGCCGGCTGGAAGATAAAATAGACGGTTCCGGCAAAATCACGGTTTTCTGCCAGATAGGCTGCAGCACCGAGCAACATGCAGGTATGACCATCATGACCACAGGCATGCATTCTGCCATCATGGCAGGAACGATGCTCAAACTCATTTAATTCCTGTAATGGCAGCGCATCCATATCAGCCCGTAAGGCAATATGCCTGTCAGCATCATGCTTCCCCTTTAAAACACCCACTACCCCGGTAATGCCAATACCGGTATGTACCTCCAACCCCAGCTTCGTCAGCAGCTCTGTCACAATTTCACTGGTACGAAACTCTTCATACGATGTTTCGGGATGACGATGAATATCACGCCGCCAACGCTCCATATCCTTATGTAGCGGACTGCCTGTCGCAATCACCATTGTATCTGTCTGTTCCCTCATTACAGTCATAGGATTTATCCTCCGATCCGGTTTCAGCGAATGATTATAAAAACCCAACCATTACCTTGTCATTAGGGCACCTTCTATTAATAGAAGTGCCCATTAGTCTTTCTGAGAGCCTGATGGTGTATCAGGAAACTTATCAGAACACAGTTCACCACCAGATCCCCAGTTGCTTTTATCCACATCATCAATGACTACAAACACGGAATCGGGCTTACCACCTGCTGTGCGAACAAAAGCGTCAGTTAGCTCTTTGACCATTGCTCTCTTTTGTTCCACGGTACGCCCCGGAAACATCTCGACTCTGATAATTGGCACTGCTTTCCTCCTATAATTTTTATCAGGAACAAACTTATCTGTTTTACAAATCACTGTTGCAGAAATGCTAAAAAAACAACCGTTCATCAACAAAATTTGATCTTTAAGTAAAGATCAAAAATTAAGCAATCTGAGCGATTGTAGTTATATGAAGAGCTTATGGCGCTAATCAGTGGTTACTCACGGAGTTATCCACAGATTTTGTGGATAAAGCAGAACAAC
>JBMZDK010000080.1:0-14786 GCA_049614265.1 Thiolinea sp. | reverse complement strand
AATGTTTTGCCCGGTAGTGTGTTGCTTAAGCGCAATGCATCAAATTGCTCACAATACAGGCATTGAGGGACAAAGCATGAAGAAGCAAAATATGGTGTTAAAGGTATTACTGGTGTTTGGAGTGTTGGCTCCGTCATTGAGTGTTGCCCATCACTACAAACAAACCACGGGTTACCAGAATCTGTTGCAATGGTCTCACAGTATGAATGGGCGGGATTATAATACCGATCCTGCATTTCAGCCTTATTGTAATGAGTATGCCAATGTATCGGTTAGACAGGCAAATCAGCGCGTACACAAACAGTGTCAAAATGCGATTCCTTTAACGAACGATTCGATCAAAAAGCGCTGGAGTAATAATCAGTGGGGCCATAAGGGCTGGTGTCTCAGCGTGTCATCACATGCTTCCAGACAGGAACTGATTAATCGTGAGAATGGTTTAAAAAAGTGTCTGACTTATCATGCTCCGGCAAATAACAATGCGCAGATAAGAAAGAATTGTATTGCCGGTGACAATATCCATAAGCAGGCATCACGCGGAAATATCAATTATGTGAAATCTTGTCTGGATGCCGGTGTGAATCCGAATGTGCGGGAAGGCAACCAATGGACACCTCTGCATTCTGCGGCACGCAGCGGGCGTTTGGTGATGGTTAAAATGCTGTTGCAGCGTGGTTCGCAGGTGAATGCCAGAGATATTAATGGCCGGACACCATTAGCACAGGCAGTGGCTGGAAATTATCCTGCCGTACAGAATTATCTGAAACAGTGGGGCGGTATTTAATAAATAAGGACTGGAATGGACAGAAACCAAAAGGTTTCTGTCCATAGACCGGGAAGGGGTTGTTACTTAAGCAAATGACCAGCGATCAGCAAACTTACCACCGTCGAGTTCCCAGTTATTACCCACAACTTCAGGAACATTGAGTTTGTCACTGTAGGCCATTACATCACTTTGGAACAACGGCAGACATAAGCCACCATCATTATGCAGAATCTGCTGCATCTCGACATACATTTCACGACGTTTCTTTGGCTCTAATTCAGCGCGCGCCTCTAACAGCAACTTGTTGAACTTTTCATGCTTCCAGAACGTGTCGTTCCATTTAGCATCAGCCGCGTAAACCTGTGAGAACATCCAGTTTTCAGTGGCACGGCCACTCCAGTAACAGGCAACAAATGGCTTTTTCATCCATACATTCGACCAGTAACCATCATCCGGCTCACGAACCACTTCAACATCAATGCCTGATGCTGCAGCCGTTTCACGCATCAGCTGGGCAGCATCAACAGCACCACCGAAACCGGTATTTGCAGCATGGAACTGAATCTTCAGTTTGTCGTGGCCTGCTTTCTTAAGGTGATGTTTGGCTTTCTCAGGATCATAAGCACGCTGTGGCAATTCATCGGTAGTTGCACGATAAATGTTTGCCGGGCCAATTGGGTTATCATTACCTAACTCACCATAGCCACGGATGACTTTCTGTAACCACTGCTCACGATCAATCGATAGTTTAACGGCTGTACGGACATCTGCGTTATCAAACGGTGCAGTGTCGGTACGCATTGGCAGCGTAATCTGCTTGTTGCCGGTAGTCGCACGAACCTGGATACCAGGTAATTTTTTCATGCGCTCTACGGTTTTAGTCTCAACGTTATTCATCGCGTCGAGTGAGCCGGTGCGGAGTGCGTTACTACGTGAACTCGGATCAGCGATTTGCAGCTGCTCGATTTCATCGAAGAAGGCACTGTTTTCTTTCCAGTAATTAGGATTACGTGTAGTTAATGAGCGTACGCCTGCCTCATGTTCTTTCAGTACATAGCCACCGGTACCGATACCTGATTCCCAGTCAATAGTGCCATCGCCTTTAGAAGGGCAAATACCGATATGGTAATCAGTCAGCAGGAATGGGAAATCGGCATCGCCACCTTTCAGCGTGACAATGACATTGCTTTTGCCGTCAGCTTTGATGCTGTCGACACCAGCCAGAATTGCTTTGGCAGCAGACTTTGAGTCTTTAGTGAGATGGTGATTCAGTGAGTCAATTACGTCTTCGACAGTCAGCGATTTGCCGTTACTGAATTCTACGCCGGAACGGATCTTGAAGTTCCAGGTCTTCGCGTCTTTACTGGCTTCCCAGCTTTCCGCCAGCTCGGGAATCAGCTCACCACTGGCCGAAACTTCTGTCAGGCCATTGCGAAGCTGGCCAAATTGCAGACTCAGCATGTACAGGTCAAGAATCTGGCCCGGATCCAGTGTGTCACTGGTTGCACCGCCGGTCAGGCCAACACGGATTCGCCCGCCTTTTTTTGGTGCGGCGCGTAATGCTTCACTGTAAAGGGCTGGTACCATAGCACCAACGCCCATGGCCATCGCAGCGGCCAGAAAACGGCGACGGCTCATACCGCCCTGGGTGACACTTTTTTGTAATTCTTTAAGTTCGGCGTTAATGCGTTCTTGTCTTAAACGATCAGACATATATTTCCTCCAAATAGGGACTAACGGTCAATAGCCCGTACCTGAAGTCTGTATAGGAAACGCAGACGCCTGGTGCAGGCTCTGGTGTGAATATGGGCGGTTAAGCCATAGAAAAATTCCTCCGAAAGCTATCGTCGTTGAATCGACCGGCTTTGTCAAATTAAGCGTTTTTTTCTTTCTCAAATTCTTCCATTAACATGGGAATTGCCAGATTACAGGAATGAATGCCCATCACCGTAGTTAGCTGAATGACCTCCAGTATTTCTTCCTGGGTAGCGCCTGCTTTGATGGCATTTTGCATGTGCCGCCTGACACCGGGAGCATATAAATGCGTAGTGGCAGCATTAATTGCAATCATAATCAGTTCTTTGTATTTCTGCGGTAACGGCCCTTCGCGGTGTGGCACGCTGCGAAAAGCGAGGTACGCTTCAAGAAAGTCCGGATCCAGTTCAGCCAGTTTGTCCCAGACCGGATTCCAGTCTCCTTTCTGCTGATGGTCTATGGTGTGAGGATATGTTTTATCCACATTGTTGCTATTGTCCTGAGCATTCAGTTGTTCAGTCATGGCTTAACCTCCACGGTGCTTAAAGGAATCCCGACGGAAGCTGTACAACGCATTTGGATCAACAGCAACATCAACCACCGCTGGTTTGCCGCAGGCCAGAGCAGCTTCAATAGCTGCTGGTACTTCATCCAATCGTTCTGCCCTGAAACCGGCAGCACCGTACATTTCAGCCACCTTATCAAACGGTGGGCTGCTGATATCGGCACCAATATAGCGCTCACCAAAGAAATCACGCTGATAAGCTTTTTCTGCCCCCCAGCAGCCATTATTCATGACGACGGTGACAGTATTAATATTGTGATCAACTGCGGTGCTGAGTTCAGACATTGTCATGCCAAAGCCGCCATCCCCCATGAAGCTCACAACAGGACGTTCCGGCATCGCCAGCTTAATACCGAGTCCGCAGGCAAAGGAGAAGCCAACCAGACCAAAGTCCAGTGGTGTGAACAGACTGGGTGGTGTCCAGTAATTCATTGCGTCCGTGGCCTGCAGACATAACGTACCGGCGTCCATTGTGATAGCTGCATCTTTTGGCAGCACGTCACGCAGGGTTTTGAAAAGTCCGGAAGGCTGAATCGGGCTTTGATCCATGACGGCATTATCATCACGCTGCTGCAGATAGGTGGAACGCTCTGCCTGGAACTGCTTTGTCCATGCTTCTACTGCAGCACGGTTTTGCATTGCGCTTACGGAAGCTGTCAACTGAGTGGCAATCGTCGGTGCATCACCCCAGATACCCATTGCAACCGGGAAGAAACGGCCAATCGCCGTTGGTTCCAGTTCAGCATGAATAATTTTGGCATCACGATTGATGTTGTCATAGGTGTAGAACGTTGAGTTAAAACCGAGACGTGTACCCAACGCCAGAATAACGTCAGCTTCTTTCGCCAACCGGGAAGCAACCGGATTGCCCCGTGGCCCCATTTGTCCGGCATTCAGCGGATGGCCAAACGGAATGCCATCACCATGGCCCGGTGAAGTGACTACCGGAGCATTTAATGCCTGAGCAAGTTCAAGCACCTGATCCGCACCACCGGTATTTTTTATGCCGCCACCGGTAATAATTACTGGCCGTTCTGCCTGCATTAATAATGCTGCTGCGGCTTCAATCGCTTTAGGTGAACCGGCGGGCAGTGTTTGTGAACGATAATTAGCGGGTGACTGGAAAGCTTCAAATTCAGCCTGTGCTGCCAACACGTCACGTGGCAGATTTAGCTGAACCGGCCCGCGGCGAGGTGTCATCGCAACCCGGAAAGCCTCACGAAACATTTCCGGTACACGATTAGCGCTGGTCACTGTCCAGGTTTTTTTGGTTACTGGTGTGAATAAAGCCTGCTGATCAACTTCCTGGAATGCGTCGCGGTAGACGTGCTGCGAGGACAGCGCTCCGGCGATGGAGACTACGGGTGAAAAGGCTGCTGAGGCCTGACTCAGGCCGGTAACCAGGTTGGTTGCTCCGGGGCCGTTCTGCCCGGCGATAATAACGCCGGCTTCTCCGCTGGCACGGGCATAACCGTCTGCCATATGAGTGCCGGTGCGTTCGTCATGCACACCAATAAAATTAATGTCATCAGCATCATACAGCGCATCGAACATTTCCATAGTGGCTGAGCCGATCAGGCCAAAAACATGCTGAGTATTTTCTGCTTTCAGGGCTTCAATAGCGGCCTGGCCGCCGGACAGAGTAGGCATAGGTCTTTATCCATTGTGGGAATGGTGGACAATATGGCAAAACATCAGCTATCTGAAAAGCGAAATTTTTTGCAGCGTGAATCCAGCTATTTCGAATTCAATGTGCGTGGATGATGAACGGGGTAGTTTATATTCTGATTGAAAACAGCATGGGAATTTGCATGCTAATAATTGCTGTCTGCTGTTTAGCGCTGTTTCAAATAATGTTGTTCCTGTTTTGCCTGTCGCACCTTACTGAGCGTGCGCTGTAGGCGTGCGCGTAATGCAGAATCGATGTTTTGTGCCCGCAATGTCTGTTGCAATATCCGTTCAGCATTTTGGTAATCGGCGGTGAGTAGCTTACGTTGTGCGTTATAAAATATTGCCTGCTGTGACTTTCCCGACTGCTGGGCAATACGTTGTGCTGCTTCGATAAACTCGAGGCTGGTTTTATCGCTGATACGAATACGATCTATCCACTGTAGTGCCTGAGCAGACTGGCCTTTGCCATGAAGCGTTTGCGCCAGGGTCATTATTAAGGCTTCATGTCGTGCAAACCGCCCGGTCAGCTGATGTAACAGGCGTTCCGCTTCAGCATAACGTTTCATAGCGTTCAGAGATTGTGCCACCAGCAAAGATGCTGCTAACTGACCCGAAGTGTTGCTCAGTAACTGCAGAACACGCTGATGCTCACCACGCTGGCTGGCTTGTATGGCCTGTTGATATCGTTTTACTGCTCCGGTTAATGGCTGTCCGGATTGTGTGTGATTACGATGAGACAGACTACGCAGTTTTTCGCGGGCATAAAGGTAGTCAGCCGATTCTCTCACTTGGGTACGTCCAAGCCGGTTGGCGCGATTACGTGTATCGCTGAGGCGTTCGATGGTCAGTGGGTGAGAATGGAGGTACTTACTCAGGCTGCCATATAAATTAAGTTCGCTGCGTTCCAGTTTTTCAAGAAAATAAGGCATAGCAGCCGGATTAAAGCCCGCTGCATGCAGGGTACGCAGGCCAACCCTGTCCGCTTCTGACTCAAAACCCTGAGTATAGACCAGTTGGTTATGTGCGCTAATTGCCGAGGCGCCGGTGATAATTGCCTGGCCAGCTTGTGGGTTTTTACTGGCGACGGCTGCGCCTGCCAGAATACCGAGGCCTGTTAACCAGGGGCTGTTCTTTCGGTTTGCCAGCAACCGGTTAATGTGTTTTTGTGAAACATGGGCAATTTCATGCGCGAGAACAGCCGCCAGTTCACTTTCCGTTTCAGTACTCAGGATCAGGCCGGAATTAACCAGAATGATTCCGCCTCTCAAGGCATGCGCATTAATTTCCGGGTTATTAACAATGACTGCTTTAATCGTCTTACTGATAGCAGGTTGATTGCGTGTTAGGCGTTGAACCAGTGATTGTAACCAGGTATTAAGTTCAGGGTCTTCAACCAGTATCCGGCGTTGCCTGATTTTACGAAACAGCTGCCGCCCAATAGCAGATTCGTCAATATTGCCGGTGGCAAAATCAAAGTGTGCCGGGGGTTGGAAGTCCTGCAGTTTCAGATCAGAAAAGCTGGTGTTCTGTTCTGCCTGTGTAGTGACTGTTAACAGCAGCAGGCCGGTTAACAGCAGATGTTTTATCTGTGGACGATTCATAGTGGTGTTTCGCCATGATGGCCTTTGATTATAGATGGCTTCCACCACGATTTGTGTAAAGGCACAGTAATTTTATGCAGATTAAAGCGCGTTAACTTGACAAAATGACTGTCGCATTAGAATATTAGAGAAATTTAATATTCTTGCTTGAGATAAAATACCATGGTTGAAATTGCAGAAACTGAAGCTGCTGACTTAAAGGCAATGCTGGATGCCGGTGAGAAGGTACGTCTGATTGATGTACGCACAGCAGCTGAATTCAATCAGGGAATTATTGCAGGTGGAGAGTTTATTCCTCTGCACACTTTGCCACTGCGTATGAATGAGCTGGCAGTTGGTGAAGATGAAAAACTGGTTATTTATTGCCGTAGCGGACAACGTTCCGGGCAGGCCTGTATGTACCTGAAACAGCATGCAGATATTGATGCAATAAATTTGCGTGGTGGCATTATCAGGTGGTATCAGTCCGGTCATGCCGTGGTGCCGCCACCGACTGCTGTCACTTAGGCTATGAAACACCAGACGTATGCATGTAAAGCATGTTTGAGTTTAAGTGCTGGATTATTGGGCATAACCGGGGCGTGCTGTTTAGAACGCTTGTCGTACCGTGCCAGAGGAGAAGAGCCTTGCTGATTGATTCGTACTAAGGATTGTCTGTAGGGAATGTGTTGCTGACTATTTGAGAGGAACAATGATGTCAGAGAAGAAACTTGCGATTATCGCAACTAAAGGTACCCTGGATTGGGGGTACCCCCCGTTTATTCTTGCTTCAACAGCGGCAGCCCTGGGGTATGAGGTGGAAATTTTCTTTACCTTTTATGGCTTACAGCTGCTGAAAAAAGATATGGATCTCCAGGTAACGTCAGTAGGCAACCCGGGTATGCCAATGCCAATGCCAATGCCGGTCATGCTGCAAACGCTGCCGGGGATGCAGGGGATGATGACAGCGATGATGAAAAAGAAGATGTCAGACAAGGGGGTGGCTGATCTGGCAGAATTGCGTGAGCTAAGCCTGGAAGCTGAAGTGAAATTTACTGCCTGCCAGATGACGGTTGATTTGTTTGATATGGAACGTTCAGACTTTATTGACGGTATTGATTATGGTGGCGCGGCTACTTTTTTTGAGTTTGCAGGTGAAGCAGATATTACCCTGTTTATCTGAGAGACTGTTGTTATTGAGATTGATTGATTAAAAGGCCGGAGCTGATGTGTTCCGGCCTTTTTTATTGCATAAAAGTTTAGCGTAACAGATACGCAATGTTATTGGATGGAGTCAGAATTATGAAAATTACTATTATCAGTGGTAGCCACCGCACCGATTCCCAGAGCGAAAAAGTCGCTGGTTTTGTTCGGCAAACCTTAGAGACAGCAGGCCATGAAGCACATATACTCAGTCTGGCTGCTAACCCGCTACCCCTTTGGGATGAAGCCATCTGGGCGGGTGATAAAAAATGGCAGGCGCTGTTAGAGCCATTATCAGCACAACTGGCAGCAAGTGACGGATTTGTTGTAGTTAGCCCCGAGTGGCATGGTCAGGTGCCATCGGGTTTAAAAAACTTTTTTTTAATGTGGGGTAATGGTGAGCTGGCGCATAAGCCGGCATTAATCATTACTGTGTCATCCTCAGAGGGTGGAGCTTATCCGGTCGCTGAATTGCGTATGAGCAGTTATAAAAATAATCGGATTTGCTATATTCCTGAACAGGTCATTGTCCGCAATGTGGAATCGGTATTGAATGATGATCCTGAACAGAACGATTCGCTGCCGGATGATTTTTACCGCCGCAGAATCAGCTGGACACTCGAACTACTGGTTCAATATGCTGATGCATTAGCTGGTGTACGTGCGGGTGGTAATATTCATCATCAGGACTTCCCGTTTGGGATGTAAGACGAGCATAAATGATTGGCATCGCCAAAAAGGCGCCTCAGCGCGTATTAAACCGGATCGGGAATCTGAATTATTTCCACGATGAACGTCATGCCGTGAGGCGTAATGAAATTCGCTGGCTGGTGGAGGAGTTTACTGATATCCCGGTACGGAATTTGCCGACAACATTTGAGGGCTTCAGCATCGTGCAGTTAACCGATATGCACCTGAAGCCTTTTACTCAGCTTGAACACATCGAACGTGCTGTTGAGCGGGTAAACCGCCTGCAACCGGATCTAATCGTGTTAACCGGTGATTATGTTTGGCATGATGAAGAAGATATTCTGGATCTGGTGCCGGCACTGGCTAAGCTGAATGCCCCGCATGGAATATATGCTGTGCTGGGAAACCATGACATTAAAACAGATGCCCGCCTGATTTGTGACACTTTTACCCGTCATGGTATTGAGGTTCTGCGTAATCAGGGGTTGGATCTGCAACTGGGCAGGCATTGTTTGTATCTGGCAGGTATCGATGATGGCTGGTTAGGTAAGCCGGATATTAATAAAACGCTGTCAGGGCATTCAGGTGATAAGCCCGTTGTTTTACTGGCACATGAACCGGATATGATTGACTGGTATGCGCATGATGAGCGTATATCTCTGCAGTTATCCGGGCATACACACGGTGGTCAGGTACAGGTTTCACCCGGCAAACCATTTGTCCGGCCTTATTTAGGGAAAAAATACGTACAGGGTTTATATCGGGTGAATAAGTCATGGGTCTATACCAGCCGTGGTTTAGGGACAACCGGTTTGCCTATCCGGCGCAACTGTTCACCGGAAATTACCCATATTACGCTGGTTAGTGAGCAGGCAATGGCAGCGCAGTCAGCTGCTTAACAACGTCTGTGGGTTTGCGTTTATCAGCTACAGTTTGTCCGGCATTGTTTCGGGTATAAACTTAAATTTATATAAAAACAACAAAGAGCGACGCGAGTGAATACGTCAGATCAAAACAATGTTTCTCCTAACCGCAATTTGTCCGGTTTAAAAGTACTGGTGGTGGATGACAGCAAGACTATCCTGCGTACGGCAGAAGCGTTGTTGTCTGAATATGATTGCTGGGTTACGACTGCATCAGATGGGTTCGAGGCGCTTCCGGTGATTGCGGCGTTTAAACCCGATGTGGTTTTCGTTGATATTATGATGCCACGTCTTGATGGTTACCAGACTTGTGCTCTGATCAAAGCAAACCGTAATTACCGGGAAATCCCGGTCATTATGCTATCAAGTAAAGATGGTTTGTTTGATCTTGCGCGCGGTCGTCTTGCGGGTTCAGATAAATACCTGACTAAACCTTTTACGCGCCAGGACTTACTGAATGCCATTGAGACACATGTCTTAAAAGACCCGGATAATGCGGAAGCACAGGCCGGGGGCAAATAAGCTGTGACCGCACACGTACTGATCATTGATGATTCGCTGGCGCAGACACGGGTATTTAAAAGTGCGCTTGAGAATCATGGCTATCAGGTGAGTGTGGCCTGTAATGGCAAGGAGGGCATTGAAGTCGCAGAAGCCTGTATGCCGGATATTATTCTCATGGACGTGGTGATGCCTTTGCTAAACGGCTTTCAGGCGACCCGCCAACTCAGTAAAAATCAGACCACATCTCACATTCCAATCATTGTTTGCAGTTCTAAGTCGGCTAAAACAGATCGTCTGTGGGCGATGCGCCAGGGAGCAAAAGAATATCTGGTCAAGCCGGTAAATGTTTCGGAACTGCTGGATAAGATTAAACAGCAATTAGACAGAACAAAGCGCCATGAGCAGCCCATATGAATTGTTAGCCGGGCTGGCTTTATTGCGTGAGAAAAAGCGCTTAGCGGATACATCAAATGATAAAAACCTGGAATCGTGGTCAGCCCTATTAGTACGTTTAGGAGATGAAGTTTGCGTGCTGCGACAGGATGATGTGGACGAAATCATCGTACAGGGTAAGCTCAGTAAGGTGAACGGGGTGGATGCCTGGATTATTGGTCTCGGGTATTTCCGCGGTCAGTTGCTGACAGTATTAGATGGTCAGCGGCTGTTTGGTATTCAGGCAAAATCCCGCGCAGGTGATGTTATGGCCCGGATTATGGTTGTTGGAGCTGAAGAAGAATGGTTTGGCCTGCGGGTTGATGAACTGATTGGAATACGACATGTATGGTCGGATAGCACTGATGCTGTGGAAACGTCGGATACCGGTGATGCACTGTGGTCAGGGTATGTTGAACGCTGGATAAAATTAGAAAATAAGGTTGTGCCGGTACTACAGATTAAACAACTGATGCGGGATCTTGAAACAGCCGGTGAGATAGAAAATAAATAGTAAACAGGCGTATACAGAATAATTATAAGAACGAATAAATCAAGAATGACTTATGTTAAATGAAATAACTGACAATCCGCTGGCCGGGAAATTGATCTGGGTGCCTATCAGCATACTGTTTTTGTGTGTGCTGGGTTTGTCTGTGTTGTTTCTGCGCGGCGACAGCTGGCTGAGCCATGACCAGCTGATGAGCATTGGTGTTTGGGCCAGCCTGATTGCGCTGGTAAATACTTTCTGGGTGGGTTATCTGTTTTATCGTTTTGCTGAGCAACAAAAAGAATGGGCCAGGCTCGAACAGGAACAACAGGAATCGATTTTATGCCTGCTGGACGAAATGAGCACTCTGGCTGAAGGTGACCTTACGATCAAAGCAACAGTTTCTGAAAATATTACCGGAGCCATTGCTGATTCGGTCAACTACGCAGTGGATGCGCTGCGGGAGCTGGTGATTAAGATTGATGACACTTCGGGGCGGTTAACCCGTTTTGCGAAAGTTGCTGATAGCCGAATCGGGCAGTTATCTCAGGCGAGTACCCGCCAGTCTCAGGAAATTTCTATTGCTTCCTCAGCCATTGCCGCAATGACGCAGTCGGTAAACAAGGTTTCCAGAAATGCAGCAACTTCTTCAGAGGTTGCACATAAGTCGCTTGATATTTCCAAGGCTGGTGCGCACACGGTGAGAAGTGCTATGACGGATATGGTTGCAGTGCGGGAACAGATCCAGGCAACTTCAAAGCGAATTAAGCGTTTGGGAGAAAGCTCACAGGAAATCGGTGATATTGTCCGGTTGATGAATGATATTGCGGAGCAAACCAATATTCTGGCGCTGAATGCTTCTATCCAGACATCGGGAGCGGGTGGCAGCGGTAAAAGCTTTGAGCGTGTTACCGACGAAGTACAACAATTGGCGCAACGCTCAGCGGAAGCTAATCGAAAAATAGATGTCTTGGTTCAGGCGATACAGACTGATACTCAGGAAGCCATTTCATCGATGGAGCAGACAACAGCACGGGTGGTAACCAGCTCGCGCAATGCTGAGTCTGCCGGTGCGGCTCTTGATGAGGTTGAAGAGGTGTCAACCAGCCTTGCCAGGTTGATTGCTAATATTTCAGATGCGTCGATTAAGCAGGCCGATGTAACCGGACGGGTGACCAGTGCAATGAAATCGATTCAGGAAGTCACGACACAAACTGACCAGTACAGTAAAGAAGCGATGGAGCTGGTATCCAGCCTCAATGGAACCTCCGCAGAATTACGGCGTTCCATTGCAGACTTCACGATTTCCAGAATGAATGCTGATTTATAAGGCTTAACAAGAATGCAGAATAAAAATAGCGTAACAAGCATTAGTAAGGGAGCAGACAAGCAATGATCTCTGACAAGTCGGGATTATCCAGTCGTCTCGGATGGGTACTGGAAGAAACAGAACATACACTTGAAAAGACACGTCAGGCATTTGCTGATTATTCGGATGGTGACGAAGTTTCCTTTCTGGAGTCCGCACTGGAACAGAGCAGGGAGACGCTGGGTATTCTGGATCTTCTGGAAGCGGAAGGTGCCTATATGCTGAACCGGGAAGTCGTTCTGCTGATGGATGCGATCCGCCAGGATAAGGTTGATAGCAAAGAAGATGCAGCGAAGATTTGCGCTGACGGCTTGCTGCAGTTATCTGAATACCTGAAGCACCTCCATGATGGTTACGCTGATTTGCCTGTTATTGTCCTGCCGATGCTGAACAATTTGCGGGCTGCACGTAAAGCAGAATTATTGTCTGAGCATCTGGTTTTTCTGCCAGCTGAAGGTGCAATTAGCAATGAACAGATTGGCACGGAAAAGTATGTCAATTTGCCGACTGAAAAGCGTACTGAGGCATTAAAGCGTCTGCGTTTTTATATGCAAAAGGCGTTGCTGGGTTGGTTCAATAATGACCGGCCGGAATTTCATCTGCAGGCAACACGTAAAGTGGCCGCTAATATGCTGGTGATGAATGATAATACCCGTACCCGCTCTTTGTGGTGGATTACCAGTGCTTTACTGCAAGGATTAGAGCAAAAAAAGCTGGAGTCCAGTGCGGCGGTGAAGATGCTTATTGGGCGCATGGAACGCGAGATCCGGCGCTTCAGTGATTTGGATGAAGAGTCTTACAATCAGTCGTTACCGGATGAACTGATTAAAAATCTGCTGTATTACGCAGGATTGGCTGAGCGGGGGGGCACGCAACTTGATAGTGTTAAAGATGCTTATCACCTGGACTTGTATTTGCCTAAGGGTGAAACACTGGAAGAGCTGCGGCAATATTATGCGATGCCGGGCCGTGAACTCTGGCAGTCAGTAGCCGGTTCTATGCAGGAGGAACTGAGTTTACTGATGTCGCAGATAGAAAGTCTGCGTGGCCGTCCTGATCCGGCTCATCTTCTGGGTGAAATATCTAATCGTACCCGCAGTATTGCTCAGGCATTAGGCATGCTGGGTTTGTCTACCGTTGCAGAGTTAACGGAAACGCAGGCCGAGGTGCAGCTGGAAATTGCTGAGTTGCCGGGCGAAGTTGAGCTGGTAGTGCTGGAGCGAATGAGTGAGCACTACATTAAACTTGAGAAAGTGCTGACTGAATATGCGGAAACCGGTTATGACCGCACAGCAGAGGTGTTTTCCGGAATGGACGATATGACAGATCCGGCCGCATCGCGTGAAGTGGTTCGCTCTATATTATCCGATGTGGGCAAAGTTCAGTCAGAAATTGCACTGTTTACTCAGGAAACCACCGATTTTAAGCATGTTGATGAAGCTGCGAAAACACTGCGTAGTATCAGTGGGTCGTTGGATGTGCTGGAGCATTATGAGTTACGACCCTTTGCTGAAGGGGCCAGAAGTTATCTGCAGCAGGATTTATTGCATGGTCATCGCCAGCCTAATGACACAGAGCTGGAGTTCCTGGCTGATATTGTGACGCTGCTGGAGGCTGCATTATCCTGTATTGAGCGTCAGGAAGATCATTTGCCATTAATGGCGACCGGTTATGAGAAGCTGACGGAGCTGGATAAGCTGAGTGAGATTGATTTGGTTGAGCAGCTGGATATGGAAACTGCGCATACAGAGCTGGAAGCTAAAAAAAAAGCGAGACAGCTGGCACCGTCGACACTTTACCAGAAGATTCGCAACCAGAGCCTGCTAGCGACAGCGTAGCTGTATTTGATGACTCCGCGCTAAGGGCAAGCCTTGGTGATGAGATCTATGAAATTTTTACTGAAGAAGTTGGTGAAATTCTTGCTGACTTCAAAGCCTGGATTCCGCAATGGGATCAGGAGCGCGAGAATACCGAACTGCTGACAGACATCCGGCGTGCTTTTCATACCTGCAAAGGTAGTGGACGTATGGTGGGTGGCCTGGCTTTAGGGGATTATGCCTGGGCACATGAAAATATGCTGAATCAGGTGCTAGAAGGCCGTTTACCGCGTAACGATAATCTGGCAACGCTGTTACATACAGCAGCTGATTTTCTTGAGCAAAACAAACCTTTTTTCTTAACCGCGCAGGAATCCAGTGCAGATTCACAAGCTGCTATTGATCTCGTGGAGCAGTTTGCTGTTGATCCGGAAATGTCTTTGCCTGAAAGTACTTCGGCTGCTCCTGAACAGGTCATGTTGTTTGAGCCAGATGCTTCGTTGCCAGACGCTCCGGTTGAGCTGATTGATTCGATGCAATCCTCTCCGGCAGAAGGCGGCAATATTTCTGAATCTGTTGATTTAGCGGAGTTTTCTGATGAAACAGAAGCTTTAGTTCAGGAGGCGCAAGCTGTTTCCGGTGAGGGAATGTCAACGGAGCCAGATGACAGTGCAATGCCGGCTACAGAAATAGATTTTTCAGCTGATGTACCTGTTCTGGAAGATTTGGGTGATTTTAACCAGGAAGATCCCAAACATGAAGAAACCCCGGTAACAGCCCATACGCTGGAAATGGTTGAATGGGGTGTTGAGTCTGCTGATGTTTCCGACAATTCACCAGAGGAAGAAGAGGTTATATCAGTACAAGGGGGTTCTGCTATTGAACCAGCGCTGGAGCTTGTGTCTATTGAGCCAGAAGAACGCTCCGGATTCGCTGATGATATTGGTGAGCCTGGAGTGCAGGAAGATGCGTCATTCACAGCTTTAGAGTTTGATGAGTTTTCGTTTGCATCGAATCAGGA
>JBMZDK010000079.1:0-14803 GCA_049614265.1 Thiolinea sp. | reverse complement strand
TACGCTGCCAAATCAGGTCACGATCCGCAGCACCAAACTTACCGGAACCATATACTGCTGTGGTGCGCATCAGATAACCCACCTGCTCCAGCTGAGCCATCTGTGGTTGCCGCCCCTGTGCCAACGCATCAACAACCGCAGTAAACAAACGCACCGAACGGTTCGCCCGTGACAAAGTCAGCTCTTTTGCCGTTACCCGCCCGGCTTCCTGCTTCGGGACGTTATCCTGTAAACGGTCTAAATCCGCTACTTCCGGCACACCATCAAACAGCGTAAACGTCGCATCCCAGGCCTCAGCAATGACCCGGTCTGAGCGCAGTTCATCCGGTAAATCATGCGCAAAGGCAATCAAGGAATAAGTACGATCAGGCCCTTTCGCCTGATACACCGCACGACCAACACCCTGTGCATCAATATCCCAAACCGTGCGTTCAAACGACCAACTCTCACGTTTGAGGCGACGTAATAAGGTGCGCATGAAAGACAGACGGCCCTGATGCGCGCTGCCCATACGATCTAGGCGCATCACCTGTTCGGGTGCGCGGCGGGGTATATGGGTGGAATCTGTGCTGTTGTTGTGAGCTGACATATTGGCTACCTGAAATGAAACCAAATCCTAACAAATTTCAGAATAGTAAGGTCTTAGACCTTAGTCTCAGCACCGAAATTCTCCGCAAAAAACCGGTACCAGTTATTCCCCATCACCGCATGCACATCCTCCTCAGCAAAACCCACTTGCTTCAGACCTGTTGCAATATTCGGGAAATCGGCATTACCGCCGAACCATTCCGGCATCGGCGGAAAACCCGCGTTATCAGCGGAGCCTTCACCATAATCGATCTTCTTAGTCCAGCGTCCAACCCGCATCCACTCAACCACCGAATCCGGCTGATCCTGACACAGATCAGAACCCAGTGCGATATGCTCCACACCCATAATATCCGCAGTGCGCGCGATCATCTCGCAGAAACTCTGTAGCGTACATGCGCCACCACCCTGCAGGTGATGCGGGTACATGGAAAAGCCCAGCATGCCTTTACATTCAGCCAGCGCTTTCAGCACATCGTCAGATTTATTGCGTAATGCCGGATGCCAGAAGGAAGGATTGGCATGGGTAACCACAATCGGACGCTCACTGATCTCCGCAGCTTCCAGGGTAGAACGCTCCGCCGAGTGGCTCATATCCACCACCAGGCCAACCCGGTTCATCTCACGGATAACTTCCTTGCCCATACGTGTCACACCCGGATCTTCAGCCTCATAACAACCCGTCGCCAACAGGGACTGATTGTTATAGGTCAGCTGCATAAAGCGCGCGCCCAAGGTATGTACGATTTCGACTAAACCAATATCATCCTCAATGGGAGAAGGGTTCTGGAAGCCAAAGAAAATCGCCGTGCGCCCGGATTCTTTCGCCAACTTCACATCTTCAGCAGTACGACCATGCATAATCAGGTCGGGGAAACGTTCAAATAAACGATTCCATTCCTCAACCCGTGCCACCATCTCACGAAAATTTTCATGATAAGCAATGGTGACATGCACAGCATCCACGCCACCGGCACGCATCTCACGGAAGATTTTTTCACTCCAGTTCGCATACTGAAGGCCATCGATGACGAAGTTCATTGCTGCAGAATTATCCATAGCAATCAAAAAGAAACACCGCTATGCACATAGCTGGTTTTCACTGTTGTATAGAACTCAGCAGCGTACTGACCCTGTTCACGCGGGCCATAACTGGAATCACCACGACCACCAAACGGCACATGATAATCCGTACCCGCTGTCGCCAGATTTACCATCACACAACCGGTTTGCGCATTGCGGCGAAAATGTGTCGCCCGTGCCAGTGATTCGGTAATGATACCGGAGGTCAGGCCAAAATTAGTATCATTCACTGTTTCCAGCGCTTCTTCATACGAATCAACTTTAATCACACAGGTGATGGGGGCAAACATTTCTTCACGATTGATGCGCATATTATTGGACGTGCCGCTGAATACCGCAGGCGTCATGTAATAACCTTCGGTATCACGCTCAACCCGCTCACCGCCACACAGTAATTCTGCTCCTTCGTCCCGCGCCAACATCATGTAATCCATGTTTTGTTGCAACTGGCCTTTACTGACTACCGGGCCAATTTGAGTACCCGCTTTCAGGGCATGATCCACTACCATTGCCTTTGCACCGGCCACCAGACGCTCAACGAACTCATCATGTACTGCGCTGTGCACAATCAGGCGGGAAGATGCCGTACACTTCTGGCCGGTACCACCAAATGCACCACCCAGTGCACAGGCAACCGCCGTATCCAGATTACCATCATCCATAACCGCCAGCGCATTCTTGGAACCCATCTCCATTTGCAATTTCGTCAGATTAGCTGCTGCCGCTGCAGCAATACCCTTGCCCACTTCCACTGAGCCGGTAAAACTAATCGCATTGACCCGCGAGCTTTCTACTAACTGCTGACCAATCTCACGCCCGGAACCCATTACCAGATTAAACAAGCCCTTTGGCAAACCATTCGCTGTCTGACGATCAATAATTTCAGCAACAGCGACCGCCGAAGCAGGAACCACATTGGCAGGCTTCCAGATAACTGCATTTCCAAAAGCCAGGGCGGGGGCAATCTTCCACACCGCCGTAGCTGTTGGAAAATTCCACGGCGAAATAATACCAACCGTCCCCACCGGTTCGCGCTGTACATATACTTCAATATCCGGACGTACAGAATCCGCCATGTCCCCAATCTGTCGCAGCACTTCAGCCGCATAATAGGTGAAGAACTGACCGGCGCGGTAAACCTCACCCTTGCCTTCAGCAAGCGGCTTACCCTCCTCTCGTGCAAGCAGCTCACCCAGCTCGGGTGCCCGCGCCATCAATTCTTCCCCAATAGCCTGCAATACTGACTGGCGTTGCTCCAGGCCAGTCTTAGCCCATACTTTCTGCGCCTGTTCTGCCGCATCAAATGCCCGCTCAAGCTGTGCCGTATCAGCCTGCGCATAACAACCAATTACATCACTCAGATCCGAAGGGTTACGATTCTCAACTTCGGAAGCTCCCGTCAGCCATTCACCCGCAATGTAATTTCTTGTGTTTTGTGCCATTTATGTACTCATAGTCTTCAGATTATTTAATTTACCTAATTTACATTAAGTCCCATTCCTGTCAATCTTGAATAACTGAACTAAATTTCAATTTTACTTAAATCAGATTTAATGGATTATGTCAGTAAAGCTGGAAAACCTACGCACCTTTGTAACTGTTGCTGATTGTGGCGCGCTCAGTGAAGCTGCCGCTCTGCTTAATCGCACACCCTCCGCCGTTTCGATGGGCCTCAAACAGTTTGAAGAGCAATTGGGCGCCGCTTTGTTTGAAACCGACCGCAAATCCACACTGACCCCACTGGGACGCTTTGTATTGGAGGAAGGTCAACGGGCATTAAATGATTTCGATGAGTCCATGCGTACAATTCAACGTTATGTTGGTGGTGAAATGGGGACAATCCGGCTGGCTACTGTACCCTCAGTAGCAACCAGTTTATTACCGGGCGTAGTTCAGCAATTTCAGGCAGAGCGCCCGAATGTTCGGCTGGAGTTACGGGATATAGATTCGGTATCAGTTGCCACAGCAGTGCGCAACGGCAGTGTCGATTTTGGCATTGCCAGCCGCCCGACGGCTATCAGTGACCTGACGACAGAACTCCTGCTGGAAGAACCTTTTGGAGTTATTTGCCATACCAGCCATCCATTGACAACTATTGGTACACCAATTCGCTGGAGCATGCTCAAGGATATTCCGCTAATCAGCAATGGCCTCTCAACACGGATCAGTCACCCGACTTTCAGCCCCTTGAACAGCAATAGCGCCATTCACATTCATAACATTGCCACACTGCTGAGCTTTGTCCGACGGGGTATCGGCATCACCCTGTTGCCACGTTTGGTCATACAGGATGATGCCGGTTTGTGTTTTTTGCCATTAGCAGACAAAAGCATTTTACGCAGACTGCATTTCCTCCAACACAAACAACACCGTTTAAACCCGGCAGCTGAAGCGCTGAAGTCAATCCTGCAACAGACTATCCGGGCTGTTTGACATAACGTAAATAGGGCTTCACCGTTTTAAACCCTGCCGGAAACAATTCACTCGCCTGATCATCAGATACAGTCGGCGGAATAATGACATCCTCACCATTCTTCCAATTTACCGGCGTCGCCACATTGCGTTGTTTCGGCACTAAAGTCCGGCGCTATCGCATTAATTCGGAGTGACATAATTTGTCCTGTTTTCAAAAGTGAGGCCGCCATTCTAAAACCAACTTTCTTTTGTAAATAAATAATATAAACAGAACTCAATATCTGATTTATTGATAACACAGAGATAAAACCACACACGGAGCAATCTCCCGTGACATTCTCAGTCAAATCCGTATTATGTCTTTCATTGGAGGAGAACCAATACCACACCAGTAAACGGCCGCGCAAAAAAGCGCATGGTCTTTTTATCCAACGAATAAAGATAACGATACTATGTCTCAGCAGCTTCCCCCACTAAACGCGTTACGGGCTTTTGAAGCCGTGGCTCGTTTAAAGAGCTTCACTAAAGCGGCAACTGAGCTGTATGTAACACGCGCAGCTATCAGTCATCAGATCAAACACCTTGAATTTCACCTCGGGTTTCCTTTAGTGGAACGCCATAATCGCTCCATCTCGCTCACACCCGCCGGAGAAGCTGCCTTACCCAAGTTAAGAGAGGGCTTTAATAGTCTGGCTGATGCTGTACATGAAATGCGCACCCAGGTCAGCAATAAAACGCTTAATGTCTGGATGGCGCCATCATTTGCTTCTAAATGGCTGGTTCCCCGCTTGCATTTATTCTCGAAAGCTCACCCGGATATTGAAATGCGGATCAGTGGTGATGCACAACTGGTTGATGCCACACACGACCATGCTGACTTAGATGAATTATTTCGCAGCCACGATATTGATGTCATGGTGCGTTTCGGTTCTGGCCATTACACCGGTTGTGAAGTGACAAAACTATTTTCAGCACAGGCCGTTCCCCTATGCAACCCTCGCCTGCTGAATGATCAAAGCCGACCACTCAACACACCGACTGATCTGGCGCACCACACACTCCTGCATGATGACACGCCTTATCCGGGCCGCCCCAGCTGGGAGAAATGGTTACAAAAATACTCTGTGCCGGGTATCGATGTGCGCAGGGGATTGCATTTCAATCAGGTTTCACTGGCAATGGATGCTGCCGTTGATGGACAGGGCGTGCTGTTAAGCATTGATGCACTGGCTTATCACGATATTGCGGCAGGCCGCTTATGTGTGCCTTTTGATCTGAAAATGCCACTGGAACATGCCTATTATGTTATTCGCCCGGACAGCGCAACAGCAAATCAGGAAGCGACTGACAGTTTCACCAACTGGATTATATCTGAAGCCGGTAAGAGCTATACCGGCCGTCAAAACAGCTGATTCAACCAGGAAAATAATGTAACTGATCAGGCAATAAAAACATTTTCCTGCGTTCTCCATATTATTGCCACAATTCTGTCCTATGCTTACCATGAAAGTTATTAAGCAGCGTGCTACCAACAGCTGTTGGCACACACAAAGTCTGTTGAGGATGGCCTTCGGAGCATAAATGGGGATGGGGAACTTCAGTTATTAATCCGCTTTCCAAAAATAATCACAGCAATAACTGAGGGTCATTCTCACCGGGTTTTGAAACAATCAAATAAATTCACCAGCAGCTGAGCAACTTCCCCGGTCATCAAACTGAATTCAATGTCCATCTTTTCCGCATAAGATTGCGGATCATGCTCGTCCAGCTGATCATCAAAAACATCCAGAAACTTCAGTCGTTTAATCTGCAGGTCTGCTGTCAGCACAAAACTGATTTTATTGTCCCATATCAGCATCAGCTTCGAGACCATCTTGCCATTCACCAGGTTTGACTGCACCTCTTCAGCCATCATTTCATGCTTTTTGAATACAGCAACGCTCTGGTCTTCACCCTGACTCAGCAATTCACATTCTTCGCCCAGCTCAAATGGTGCCGGTAACACACCTTCTGACAACCACTCTGTCATCAGACTCACCGGCGACTGATCCGTTTCCGGCGTTACGATTGGCAAACTATCGATACTTTTACGTAAGTGCCCGGTAAAACGCTCCGCCTGTGTTGGAGAAGAGGTATTAATAATCAACCACTGATCTTTAGGATCAACCCAGGCCTCAATTTTCCGGGTACGGGTGAACGCCCGTGGCAATAATTCAAATTCAATCTGCTCACGCAGATCCTTTTTCTCACGGCCGCCCACTTTGCGATCTTCGCGTTCCTGAATCATCGAAACACGCTCGTCCAGCTCATCCTTAATGACAGACGCCGGTAACATGCGTTCCTGATGCGCCATGCACAACAGCATATAGCCGTTAACGGCATGCACCATAGACTCAGATTCGCGGCCAAGCGGAGGCATCCAGCCCAGACTCTCACGCTGTTCACTATTACAGGGGGCAAAAGGTTTCAGAGCCAGCCTTTCGTGCAGCTCTTCTGCGGATAAGGGGAAAGTATCCTGCAACTTATAGAGATAGAGATTTTTAAACCACATATTATATTTGCTTCATAATCGCCGGAAAAATACGCACTCAGCATTGTAAGAACGACAGCCAATAAACCTTGTCGCTGTGCGCAGGGAAGCGATTATGAAGCAAACAGAGCACCTATACAAACGGTATGGTGCCGTATCCTGACCAGGGACTGGGTCGGCGCAACCAACGCTGTGCAACCGTGGAATAAACTTTGCGGAAGTCCGTTGTCATCGGCAAATTACCCTGTGCATCAAGACGGTTTAAATCAGGATTCTGGCCATATACACCACCTTTCACAGCCCCCCCCATCACCAACTGTACCGATGCTGCGCCATGATCAGTGCCCCGACCGCGGTTTTCTTCCACCCGGCGACCAAACTCAGAGTAAGTCATCACCAGTGTATTATCCCAGTGGCCGTGCCGCTTCATTGCCGTGGCAAATGAATCCAGCGCATCTGCCAGATAACTCAGATTATGATTCTGCTGGTTTAACTGATCAACATGCGTATCAAAGCCATCCAGTTCAACCATGTAAACCGGGGCATCAATACCATTAATAATCATCTTTGCTACTGATTCAAGCTGACGCCCAAATGCACTATTGGCAAAACGTCCGCCAATCTGAGTTGGTCGTCGCATCTTCTGCTCAAATTCACTTTTGGCGTGCAGAACCTGCGATTGTATTGTTGTCAAATGCGCTAAAGCCGGATTATGTACCCGCGCGGGTTGTAATTCATCTAACAGGCTAATTTGACTTAAAAACACTTCAGGGCTCTTCATCGCAATGGCATAACAATCTTTACCATTCATTGGCCCCAGTTCATCGCCCAGAACAATACCATGAAGATTCTTTTGATAGCCCGGCAAGATATGCGCCAGCCAGCCCTTATTAGAACGCCCGGAACGGGCAGCAGTTTCCCATACATCACCTGACTCGAAGTGAGAGAGGATGGGCCGTGAGTAACCCACACCCTGAATCCAGGCAACATCACCACCCTTAACCCATTGATCCAGGCGGTGCATGTAGGGATTTAAACTCATACCCGTTTTGCCCAACTGGCGGGCCTGAAGTTTCTTAATTTGCGCCGGCATACTAATCGTCGGGCGCAACTCGCGGTACCGGTCGTACTGGCTAAAAGGGATCAGGGTATTTAACCCGTCGTTCCCACCTTTCAAACGCACAAGAACTAACTTGCGTTTAGAATGATTACCTCTCCTCTGTGTTGACTGCACTGAGTTTTTCTGACCTGCAGCCCACAGGAGTTCGGGCGCTAAGCCAGCAGCTGACACTCCACCTGTCAGCTTCAAAAAATCACGTCGATCCATATTTTACCCTCAACATCCTTTACGAATGTATAACGTGTGACACACCGTTTTTATTATTATTGTAAGCATTGTAGTGGGGTGTACTTTCAGGTTTCACCGCTCTGCCCAATGAGCAGATACGGAAAACCAAAGTAAGGCCTTAAGTTACCTGGAAAGCAGGGTCACGCAATAAAGCATGTGCTAACCGCCGCTTGCCGGGCACTGTCGGCAGCGGGTTAAGCGGTTTAACCGCTAATAGCCAGTCCACCATTTCCTGACCATCTTTTGCCGGCAATCTCAGGCCGGTATTTACTTTGCTGTTCAAATTACCCCGCGATATCTTCGCAAGATAAGATGCCCTGACCAGCAGCGTTTGGGTACTGATCCAGTGTTCACCACCTTCCCAGCCCTTAACACTTGGCGGGTCAAATAACTTCTGCCCCAGCAAACGACAGAGATTAACCATTTCAGGCACTGTTTCACGGGGATAGGGAATCGTCCGAATCGTCCCAATCAACAGATCCACCGGTGACTTTACCAAAGTTCCTCGGTAACGTTCCGACCAGAACTCATTGCTTGTCAAAACAATACGCAATAAGGCCTTAATATCATAGTTGCTTGCACGGAACTGCTTTGCCCATACCACAACAGTTTTGCGTGATGGGTTAGCATCGCTGATAAACGCTTTCCAGAACTTCTCGACAATACGCTCAGCAGTACGCGGATGCTGCAGCAGAATTTCAATAATATCGTCACCATTAAAATTACCGGCCCGACGTAAAAAGATTTTACGGCTCGTATCATGCTGATCCATACGCACATGGAACTTTCCACTACGCGGATGCACACCCCAGCCAGTAAAGGCCTGTGCAGCTGCTTTCACATCATTCTGCGTGTATTGATTGTGACCAATAGTAAACAGCTCAAGCAATTCACGGGCAAAATTCTCATTAGGCGCACCACTGACGTTTTTATAACCATCAAGGTAAACCAACATCGCCGGATCACGTGCAACAGAACGAAGTAACTGACGAAAGTTACCCAGTGCATGCTGCCGGAACATGAGATTTTGCTTATGCAGAAGACTTGGTTGCAGGGTTTTCTGGATTGAAGAAGTGAAATAGTTGTGCCAAAACAGCGTCATGCGTTCAACGAAAGGAGTACGGGTCCGAAGCATCTGGTCGATCCACCAGCCCTGAAGCCGCTGTCCTTCCTGCTGGGCTGTAACCCAGGCATCTTTGCGCGTTTGTGAGCCTTTCACGCGCATAGGCTCTAGCCTGTTCCAAGGGGTCATATACGGAGCCGGACGAGGATTCGAAGGAGCCGGATTTAAAATATATTCGACGGCCTTCTGTCTCGTCATTCCTTCAAGCTTCCTGACACTCCCCCATTCCGCACCAAGCCCTGTGCGTGCTACCAGGTGTCGAGCCTCACTAAAAGTGAGTTCATTCATAAGCAAGTCAGTTTATTTCATAGAAATTAAGCAGGGCCAAGAATACCATTATTCCGCAAAGAAGAAAGGGTCATTCTTGACCAAAGTTGATGAATTTCATAACAAAATTCATTTTTCAAATACTTACACCAGCAAATAGATCAATAATTAAACAAAACATTTTTTATGATCCAGAACTATAATAAACCATTCCGGATCAAATAAATCATTAAACCGATCAACGGCTGGCGTACTGTCCACCACCCATCTTACGCTTTACAGCTCTCGCTAACTGATGCACTGCCATTGCGTAATAATTACTGTGGTTATAGCGTGTAATTACATAAAAATTGTGATAACCAATCCAGGGTTCCTTCAAACCGCCGGGCACTGTGGTTAATGCTAACAGATGTGTCCTGCCGGTACGGCTCCAACGCCCGCTACGTGGACGAATGCCTTTCTTTGCCAGACGGGAACGTGAATATTTAACCTTATACCCATCAGGCATCCTGGTATAGGCCATCGAGGTCACTTTGGCCGGAACAGCAACTTCCTGACCGCGTTTCCAGCCATGTTTTGCAAAATAATTCGCAATACTGCCAATCGCATCTACCGGGTTCCACAGGTCACGTACACCATCACCATTAAAATCTACCGCAAAAGCACGGAAGCTGCTCGGCATAAACTGCCCATAACCCATTGCACCAGCATAAGAACCTTTTGGCTGCAATGGATCCATACGTTCACTACGCGTCATTATCAGATAGTTTTCCAGCTCTTTAAAAAAGAAACGACTGCGACGCTTATTCACAATAGCCGAGGTAGTCAGCGCATCAATCACCCGATGCTTACCCAATATACGCCCCCAACGGGTTTCAACCCCCATAATACCAACGATATATTCCGGATCAACGCCATAACGCTGTGATGCCCGCATTATATGAGGACGGTATTGGCGCCAGAACTTTTGTCCTTTTTGGATATTACCGGGAGTGACAAATTTTGAGCGGTAATTATACCAGCCACGTCCGCTACTTTTGCCGCCACCATTACCGGCCCAGAGCCGGGCAACTACGTCACGGTTACGTGTTTGTGAAAATACACCGTACAAATAGCTTCGGCTAAAACCATGGCGTGCAGACATATTCTCAATAAATTTGATTAGCTTAGGGTTTCCGGCAAAATCACCGGCAAGCTGAGTTGCCCTGTAGTTTCCGGTACCACGACCACCATACCCCGTCACCACTTGTTGCTGGCGTTTAGCATTATTACGCTGCCTGGCCTGAGCCTGCTGCTGGTAACGCTGACGCTTTGCCTGCTCCTGCTGCCATTTTTGATGATATTGCTGGCGTTTTTCCTGAGCTGTACGCTGGGCCTGTTGCTGCTGAGCACTGGCTAGCTGTTGCGCTTTTGCCTGCGCTTGCTTTTGCTCCCATTTTTTACGGTATTCTGCGCGTTTTTCTTCTTCAAGCTGCTTAGCAGCCCATTCACGCTGACGTTTCAGGCGCAATTGCACCTGGCGGTTTTTTGCAGCTGCCTGTGCGGAAGGTTGATAGTTGACATTATTTTTTGTCAACGGCAAAGCACGTGCAACCTGAGCAGGCGATTCTTTCGGTGCATGTTTAATTATGTACTCATGCACAACCTCTGGTTGTTTACTGGCCTTAGCCTGCACAGCCTTTGTGTCTTTAGCGGGTGCAGAGCTACATCCTGACATAACTCCCACACAGCTTGTCAGTATTAGTCCGGTTAGCAATAGTCTGCCTGACTGCATTATATCCTCCTTTTTTACCGATCCTGGTAGCATATTGGTTTTATATTAAACATTATTAATTATTGACGAACGCTGTTCCTTAGCTTCCGCACAGGCATAGCTTTGTTTTTGCATAAGAAATTGATTAGTTGCGCACAGCACAACAAATGATACTCACACTAAGTACAGCGATTGAAAACAACAAATAGTAAGCCCGAGTGCTTAACAATAGGCCATCAACCCTTAATAGGAAATGACTTGCAGGTATGTCAGATCAACAACAATCGCTGGTAAATATCATGATAAAACTCTCGGGTTAAAAAAGCTAACCCATCCGTACAATATAACTCGCTTGTTAGCCCATCCTAACCACAGTAATCTACACCCATGAGATACACGGTGTGAATGAAAAGCAAGTCAGTAAACACCGGATATTTATATCACTGCCCAGGCAGAACAACTTCGGGTGTTTGCATTTGGATAATGACAATTTTGGCCGTCCTCTCCTCCTCCTCGGATAGCCAAATCCCTGAAGCTGCCTGGGCAAGTATCTTATACCCTAACCACCTTTAATTGGCGGAAATAACACAACCTCATCTCCGGCCCTGATAGATGTTGTTGCGTAATCTGCCTGCGGCACCATATCACCATTCACCATTAACAGAAATGTTTTTTCTGTCGGCAATTGAACAATCGCAAGAACCGTTTGTGCTGTCGAACCCGCAGCAATGTCCAGCTCACACCGGTTAAACTGAGCACCTGCAGGCAAGTATTGCCGCAGATCACCCAGCATTTTCAGCTTAATCTTCACGAGATCAGCCCCGAATTACAAACCGAGGCGCTGTAAAGTTTCAGAAGTTGGCACACCATTCTCATCCCAGCCACGCAGCTGATAATATTCAGGCAGCATCTCATCCAGCTTCGCGACCAGACCTTTACCTACACCGGATGATGCCGGCTCTTCCAGAATACGCTTTGGCAACGTATCGTCCGCTTTTGTCAAACCGGCACGCAGATTAAACTGACGCTCCAGATTCCAGATACGCTCACCCACCTCAGCAACACTGCCTTCATTCCATTCTCCGTCACAACTGGCATTAATCAGCTCAGCGTAATCGGCATTTGCCCAACCGCTACCACCGGGGAAAATACACAACCCTGTCGAATCCACAAACGAAATTGCATCCTGGCTATCTTTTACCAATGCAGCTTTACCGGCAATTTCTGTAGTATTAAAGTCAGATTCGTAAGAGTCTGCACGCAAATGGCAGGCACCACGGTTACTGGTGGCATAAGCCAAGCCCATTCCCTGCATTGAGCGTCCGTCATAAGCAGCAAACTCCTGCCCCTTCACAGCCATAGACAACTCCGGACGGCCATATTTTTCAGTCAGCAGCTTTGATCCCATTGCAACATCAACACCAAAGCCTTCGCCTTTACCAGCTAATTCCGCAATCTCACACATCGCTGCAGCCGAACCAAACTTCAGCTCAATACCACCGGTATCTTCAGTGGTAATAACCCCATTCTCAAACAGCTCCATTGCTGCTGCAATCGAACCACCCAGCGAAATGGGATCCATTCCATACTCATTACACAGAAAACCGGCGAAAGTCGCAGCATCAATATCATCAACCCCACAGGCAGAACCCAGCGCATAAGCCGTCTCATACTCCAACCCGCCGGATGCACCATGATATTCCGGACGGTCTTTCACGGTGAAATGTGTCGGGTCAATCTTACATACCCGTCCACAGGCAATGGTGCAGCCAAAACAGGCCCCATTTGTCACCAGGTTAGTATGCCCGTTTGCATTGGGTGTTTGCATAGCTTCCGGATTCAACTTATCCGCACCTTCAAACTGAACAGCCAGGTTATTACGCGTCGGCAACGAACCAAAACTATTGGTCACATCCATCATCGCCAGCGTACCATCTTTTGTTAAACCATCTTTATTGGTCAACCGCGCATTCACTGTCTGTGTTGTTTTCAGGAAAGCCATCGGATCTTTATCACTACGCACACCCTTAGTGCCACGTACAGCAATTGCCTTCAGCTTTTTTGACCCCATAACTGCACCGACACCGGAACGCCCGGCAGCACGATGAAGATCATTCACCACACAGGCGTAACGACAAAGAGATTCTCCTGCCTGACCAATCGAAGCCACTTTGATTTGTGGGTCACTGTGTGTCTTTTGCAACCCTGGCTCCGTTTCCCAAACGGTTTTACCCCACCAGTGTGAAGCATCACGCAATTCGGCTTTGTCATTCTCAATATACAAATAAACCGGCTTTTCCGAAGCACCTTCAACGATGACCATGTCATAGCCAGCCATTTTCAATTCAGCACCAAATTTACCGCCTGAATTCGAACAGGCAATAGCACCGGTTAGCGCCCCTTTGGTAATCACCGAATAGCGGCCACCGGTAGATGCCATCGTGCCGGTCAGCGGCCCGGTGGCAAAAATCAGCTTATTTTCGGGAGACAAAGCATCTGCTGCCGGATCCATTTCCTCTAACAGGTATTTACTACCCAAACCACGCTGACCTAAGTACTGTTGCGCCCACTCCATATTCAGTGGCTCTTGTGTACAAGTGCCTGCCGTCAGATCGACACGCAAAATAGTTCGTTGCCAGCTCATTGTAGTCATCTCCCCGGATTTCAGGTTTTCTGTAAATTTAACTGATCGGATCACCAGTTAGCAGGCTATCTAATTTAGCAGTAATTACCCTGCGAAAAAAGCAAAAAGGGCGTCATGGTAACCATGCGCCCTTTCTGACAATCATGCAAAAGCTTTATACAGCTTTTTAGCCGTTAGCAGCAGCCGTTTGTGCAGCGACTTCATCCGCGAAGTTTTCCTGCTTCTTTTCGATGCCTTCACCGACTTCTACACGGGTAAAGCTGGTGACGGTTGCACCTTTAGCTTTCAGCAACTTACCAACAGTCTGATCCGGATCTTTTACAAAAGGCTGCCCGGACAACGTAATTTCTCCTAAGAACTTACGCATACGACCATCAACCATCTTCTCAGCAATTTCCTGTGGCTTACCACTCTGCATAGCGATATCCAGCTGAATAGCACGTTCTTTCTCAACCACTTCGGCCGGAACGCCGCTTTCATCGACACATACCGGACGACTTGCAGCAATATGCATCGCAATGTCTTTGCCTAACTCAGCATCACCACCATTCATTGCAACAACCACACCAATCTTGGCGCCGTGCTGGTAGGAAGCAATATGATCATCAGAAGTAATGGTTTCAAAACGGCGGATCTGAATATTTTCGCCAACTTTAGCAATTAACGCAGCACGTGCTTCCTCAACACTCTGACCATCTAAATCCAGAGCGGAAATAGCTTCAACATCAGCAGGCTGATTAGCCAGTACTGCTGCGCCTACTGCATTTGCGAAACGCGCAAAATTCTCATCCTTGGCAACGAAGTCAGTTTCACTGTTCACTTCAGTAATAGCTGCCTGCTTACCATCATCGGCAATCGCAATAACAACACATCCATCAGCAGCCGTACGACCTGCTTTTTTATCTGCTTTCGCAGCACCTGACTTACGCATCAGGTCAATCGCCGCTTCCATATCACCATCAACTTCAGTCAGCGCTTTTTTACAATCCATCATGCCTGCGCCGGTACGCTCGCGCAGTTCCTTAACCATTGCAGCAGTAATTGCCATGGTA
>JBMZDK010000078.1:0-14840 GCA_049614265.1 Thiolinea sp. | reverse complement strand
AAGGGCTAGCTTTTCCCCCAATCAAGCAATAAATCATTAGTTTGTTGTAGGAGGTAGTTTTTTCTCCACTGATCATCCCCGCTGGCTTTTAACATCAACTCCTGTTGTCGCAAACAGGCTGCCTGGCGGGGTTTATTATTTCTGGCCCATTCCTTTAAGAGTTCTAACAGAAAGCTATCCAAATCCAGGTCCAGGTAGTCCGGTTCCGTATAAGTCGTTAAAATTCGCTGAAAGCAGGCTTGTTGTGCCTCCGGTTTCAGGTTATCAAAGCATTCCAGTAATATTGTGCAGGTCAGTTGCATCAATTGGTAAAGATACCCCTCAGAATCATCCATCTTTTCACCAAGTTTAGGCATAACACTAATAGTGGCGGTGCAGAGATCAACGCTTTCTTTGGTCGGAGTAGTGGCTTTACGTGCTGTATTCAATAACGCAGTGATTGCAGCGGCAAGGCCATGTGTATTCTTATGGCCGATATACCCATCTTTGTTGGTGTATTGGGTAAGTATTTTATACAGACGTTCACGATAGCGGTGTTCTTCAGTTTCATTTGAACTGAGTAGGTCAGAAAAAGTGACTAAGATAGCTTCCCGCAGCGTTGCATCCTGTACCGCAGTTTCCAGCATGAAATGACGTAGCTCGGCTTCAGAGAGCTGGTTGATGATGCGTTCAAGCTGAGTACGCCGGGAAATGGGGCGGGTATTATGTTCCGGGCTTGCGTTGTTATTATTCTTGCCCATGTTTTTCCTCAAATAGAAAGGTTGGTTCTGCTCGGTTTTGGTTATTTTAGCGTTCTGTGAGCAGAGTTTACAGATCTTTTAACTATTGCAGCGGTAATATGGCGTTGTCAAAATGTGAGACATATACTGCAACCAAATACCATTAAGCAGTGCGGAAGCTTTCAGGTGTCTGAAGCGGTCTGGCTAACAGAGCAGGGGCAATAAAGTCATGAAAATTTTGCGCACGTACTTATTCTAAAAACTGAGGTAAGAAAATGTTTGGTCCTATCGAAGTGCCGTTTGGCTGTTCTATGTTATTCAATGTGGTTGACCTGAAAGAAGGGGTTACGATTGATGATGTTGAATTATTATTGGGTGAAATGTGCAACGTAGTTAAGAACAACTATGGCGATGATCATGGTGGGTTTGTTGGCGGCCAGGTATACCGTAATGCCGGTTTCATTTCTGACGAAGGCAGTGTGCAGGAAAACAGTAATGCTGAAAACAAACGTGTTCAGCAGAATATGGGTGACATTGTGATCATTACTTACTGGAAATCCTTCGAACAGCATGAAAAATCACATGCGGATGCTTTGTTTAAGGAAAAGTTTGATCAGCTGGCAGAGTACTGCAATGAGACCTTCGAGGTTGGGTATGAAATGTTGTGGCAGGGTGTGCCTGAAGAATAAAAGCAGGTATAGCTTGAAAACACTTATCTGCAGTCCAACATATTGCATAGCGGTAGCTAAATAGCCTATCGTACACAACGAAGAATATTGTGGCTCTCACCCTGTTTCAGGTGATGGCCATAGTGCGATTAGCAACAATACCATCATACGGACTAACAACCCAGGAGATACTCATGGCTCATACATTGCCGGAATTGCCTTATGCAAAAGATGCGCTGGCCCCTCATATTTCGTCTGAAACCTTTGATTATCACTATGAAAAGCATCATGCGGCTTATGTGACTAATCTGAATAATCTGATTCCTGACACCGAATATGCTGATATGGCGCTGGAAGATATTATTAAATCAGCGGAAGGTGGCATTTATAATAATGCAGCACAGGTTTGGAACCACACGTTCTTCTGGAGCTGTATGGCACCTAATGGTGGTGGTGAGGCGAGTGGTGCTCTGGCTGATGCGATTAATGCTAAGTGGGGTTCGTTTGCTGACTTCAAAGCAGCGTTCCAGGCTTCGGCAGTTGGTAATTTTGGTTCAGGCTGGACCTGGTTGGTTAAGAAGACTGACGGTTCTGTGGATATTGTTAATACCGGGCCAGCGGGTACACCATTGACAACTGATGATAAGCCATTGTTATGTATCGATGTTTGGGAGCATGCTTATTACATCGATTACCGCAATGCACGGCCAAAATTTGTTGAAACATTCCTCAATAGTTTGGCTAATTGGGACTTTGCTGCTGACAATTTTGCTTGATCTGTTTATCATCGCGGAAGCAATAGCCTGAAGTTTTATAAAAAAACCGGGAAGATCCCGGTTTTTTTATATCTGGCGGCGAATTATATGACTATATTCTGCTAGGTAAGCATGTAAAAAGTATCGGGTATTTTGACGTTTTGATCTGTGTTCGTAATGCGCTGTGTCTGTTGGAATTATCTGCCATGCTACTTATAACAAGGAAAAATAACAGAATTTTCAATCAGGAAGCCCTATGTTAGCAAGAGCACTAAAGCTGCATGAAACCTCATCCTTTATCATTGAATGGCTAAAATCACCACTGGTGACGGCTTCGGTCATTCCTTCCAGTAAACGCCTCGGCAGAAAGATGGTTGCTGGTCTTGATCCGTCTGCGGAGTTGGTGATTGAGCTTGGCCCCGGTACCGGTGTGTTTACAAATGAACTATTGGCAGCGGGCATCAGAGAAGAAGCTTTGGTGTTGGTTGAGCTAAACAATAAATTTGCGGGTAAGCTGCGTAAAAAATACCCGAAGGCATTGGTAGTTAACGGGGCAGCTGAAGCATTGTCTCTGTTACAGCTGGAGAATCATGCAGATGCAGTGATTAGTGGTTTGCCGTTATTATCAATCCGCGATGAACATATCGATGATATTTTGAGTGGTGTGTTTGAGGTGATGAAACCAGGGGCAGCATTGGTGCAATTTACCTACGGTTATAAGTGCCCGGTGAAACCGGAATTACTGAAAAAACATGAGCTTGTGTCGCAACGTCATAGCTTTGTCCTAAATAATTTTCCACCTGCCAGTGTGTATCATATCCGTAAAAAACAGCACTAACGGGCTTTATAGATAACCATTTTTCCCTCTGGAAACACCGCCTTTTATCGGAAAATGCACCGGCTTATCCTGAGCATACCTTACTGATTTCATTCAGGGTTTAGAATTAAACCCATGACTGATAACAATAATGAAATCAATGGTGCTGACGTTGGTGATCATGCGGCTGGGTATGTTTTGCCTTTTCCGAATACTCCGGCAGGAAACGATAAGCAACGCCTGTTACGGTTGATTGTTGAGCAGGGTATTCTGCATGATTCAGAGCAACACCCTATCATTGCCCGTGATGGTCAAACCCGCCTTAGCTGGGTGATGAATTTCCTGGCGATTTCTCTGAATGCTGAACACCTGCAACTTGCTGCCCGCCAAATGTTACAGCTACTGGCCGCTTTTGAGGGCTGTCAGTTAGCAACCATAGGCACCGCTGCTGTGCCGTTGTTAAGTGCCTGTATCCTTGAGTCCGGAGGGAAATACAATGGCCTTATGGTGCGGGCGAAACGCAAAGCTTATGGTACCGCGAGTTTGATTGATGGCCGGATTAATCATGCTGAACCGGTGATCGTGATTGACGACTCTATAGGCTCCGGCACGAATATGCTGGAGTGTATTGAGAAACTGGAGGAAGTCGGTCTATATGTTGAGGGCTGTGCTTGCCTGGTGCGGTTCGGATATGACAGTGGTTATACGAAGCTGGTGGAACGGGGTTATCGCGTGTTGGCTTTGTTTGATAATACCCGGGATATTTCGCCCTGGCACTCATCTGATTGGCAGTATGATCCCTATCCACTGAAAAGCAGTTTCCGGCATATCGTTTGGGATGAACAACAATTGCCGGATTTTATTTCGCCTTTTCGGGCGATCAGGCAGAGTATTCAGCATTTCTGGCAAACCGGAAAGCTATTAAAACCACCACCGAGGTTTAATCAAACCCTGGACACCTCCGGTGGGGTTTGGCTAAGTCTGCGGGCGCAGGATGTGACGCATACCTCACAGGGGAGGCATGGTTTCTGGCATTTCCCGGAAGATGATGATGGTGCTTCTACCCTGGATATCAGTCGGGTTGCCTGGTTGTTTGGGCGTTATTTGCAAAATGATCCGCAGCGTGAACAGCGTCTGCAGCAGTGTGCATTGGCGCTGTCACTATTCGGTCGCTTAGAGGTGTGTCCACCGGGCGGATTTGATCAGCGTCAACATGGTTTGGTTTTGCGCAGTACCGAATCGCCATGGAAAATGGGTGGGGCATTACCCAATATGCCGGGAATTAGCAGTGATGCGCATCTATTACATCATGCCCGCTTTCACAATACCGGTCTATTCGCGCATGAGCCTTGCCTGTTGTACCGTCATAGTGTCAAAAAGCTGGTTGAACCAGGGGCAGAGTGGCCATATGGCGGTTCAGGTGATGCAAGTTATCGTTGGGACGAGAACATGGAAGTGGTTGAGCCACTAGCAAGGACTGTGTTTGATTATGTGCAGAACTGGCATCAGCATGGCGTTTTGCCGGATACAGTAAATTCCCATTATATCCCTCCACGTTGCCAATGGCTGTTTCTGTCGGTTTATCATCAGGGCAGGCAGTTAGCCTGCGTTGGCACAGCGCCTCAGCATAGTGCGGGTTTGCTACAGCTGGTTGAGGCAGCTACAAAAGATCAGCGTTGGCAGCTGGCCCGGCAGAGAGAAGGGGCTGGCGATGAAAATGATTTGTATCTGCGTTTATCACTGCTGAGTGAGGAAAGTAATCTGGGGGCTAGCCCTGGGCTGGATACGCTGCAAAACTTTGTATTGGGGCAGGATGCTATTGCGATTCAGCATGAACAACAATTTGCTTTGATCCTTCCTGAGGTGCCATTGGAGCAGCAATGGAATGTGACTCAGTTGAGCGATGCTTTGTTTCAGAAGTCTGGTGTTAACCAACAGGGGCAGTCAGTGCAGTGGCTTCGTTATCGAACGGTTACCTGGCACATTGACAGGCAGGAATGTCAGCAGCTGAATAAAACCACTAATCTGCCTGTGCCTCAGGCAGAGGCAAGCCATGACGAATTAATAAGTGCCTGTCGATATTTCCTGCAGCAGCACCGGCAAACAAATGGAGTGATTAATAGTCATTACCAGCCGTTTTTGCATCGTGCATACCAGCAGGACTCGCTACTCAATACAGCTCATATAATGTTTTTGCTGGGAGGTGTTGATAACCGGGCGGATGAATGGCATGCAAGCTATGACTTTATTGCCCAGGCTGTCTCTGACGAACCAGACAGTTCAACAGAATGTGCCTATTGTGTGTTGGCATTAATGAATGATCCCGTGCGAATCGAGAATCATCGATCGTTAATTGCCCGGCAATTAGGTGTTTTACAATCATGCTTTAATCGTCACGGACAGCTGCCACGGGCTGAACAGGTCAATGATCATTACAGCATTGAGTTGTACGCACTATTACAAGCCCGACAGCAGGGTTTTCACGTTGATCCCCGGTTGCTGCAAAAAGCTGTAAAGCATGTACTGAAGTATGCCGATTTCGACGCGACCCCTCGTCAGTTTCCGGCCTTGTTACAGACGATAGTGTTGGCCGGGGATTTAGAGAGCAACGGTATTGTTGACTTTCAGGGGCTGCACATTAGTGAAATGATTGAGCAGTTAACGCAAGGGCTGCTGCAATGGCAACAAACTACAGGAGCTTTTATCCCTGAAACACCTGATATGTCCCCGGTTATATTGAGTTTGCGGACAATGAATGCGCTGTTGGATGCTGATGAACTAATGGGGGAGTCGTTGACTAAGAGTCTTCAATACCTGAAAACGTATATTATTCAGCCCACGCATCAGGAATATGTTCCGGTGCCTGAGTATACGGTAGGGGGGGTATATAACGGTTTATATGACGGCTGCTTGTCGGTTGTTGCCAGTGCCCAGCTGTTGAAATTGTTGCAACGGCTAAAACAACAGGAGGGCGATCGTGGCTAATTTGCGGTCTGTCCGTCAACCACAACACCATGGTGTTTTTTATCCTGCTGATCCTGTATTGCTTAACCGCCAGTTGGATGACTGTTTTAATTATGCGAATTATGACAGTGGTTGCAGTGAGCGAATCAAAGCAATAGTGGTTCCACATGCCGGATTTGATTATTCAGCGCATGTTGCAGCTCAGGCTTATGCATCTTTACATCAGCAGGATTGGATTCAACGGGTTGTAATTTTGGCACCAAACCATCAAACGTCTGTAACAGGTGGTTTGGTCAGTAGCCATAAGAACTGGGTAACGCCATTAGGGGAAGTGGCGACAGACCAGGATTTTCTGGACAAGAACTGGTCTGGTTTACAGCATATTGTCTGTGATGATGCCGTGCACCAGGCTGAATACAGTATTGAAGTACAGCTGCCTTTTTTACAGCGTATATTGCCAGGTATCCCCATTGTTCCTTTGTTGTTAGGTGATTGTACGCCTGAGCAGATTGATGAGATTTTGCGACCGGCCTGGGAGTCTGCCGATACCCTGATCATTATCAGTTCAGATCTGTATCACTATCTGCCACGGGAATCAGCACTACCAACAGGCATGGCGATTGCACGGGCAATAGAAAACAATGACATAACTTCAATCACTCCACAGACTGCCTGTGGCTATACTGCATTGCGTGGTTTGATGCAGTTTGCTGCCAGAAGTCAGCATTATTGGCGAACCCTGGCTGTGCAGCATTCAGGTCAGGATAATCGGTTTGCTGCAGCAGGTTTAGTGGGGTATGGCGCTTTTCTGCTAATTGAGCCTTCCGCTTGTCGTGTATCTGGCTGAGTTGGTAATGCTTTACCGGCGTTTGCCCCGGTAGACTTGCTAGCATGTTTGATGTGTAGTCCCGAAATCAGCACGCATGCAAAATAATACTCAGGATTTTGCTACACAAGTTTCCAGACGGAACATATCGTCCGCAAAGAATAACCAGCATGCGGCATCACCTAGCAAAGGCAGAATATGATGAATATCAATCAGGTGGGCCATCAACAATGTTGTAATCAGCAGTCGCCCGTACAACAGAACCCGTACAATCAACCAACAAACAATTTCCAGCCGCAGAATGTGGCTCCGAATGATTTTTTTTCGCAGTTAATTGCGTTGCTGAATCAGTTGTTGGGGCAAATTAGTGGCAATGGCAATGGCAATGGCAATGGCAATGGCAATGGCAATGGCAATGGCAATGGTGGTACTTCTCCACATACTCCACAGCCCTCAACCGGGCCAGCTCCAACTTCCCCATTTATAGCAGATGGCTTCCCGCAGAATCCACAACCAGCTGTCGGGCCAGAGCCAACCTCTCCATTTATCGCTGATGGTTTTCCGCGCAACCCACCGCCGGTAGCACCTGTTAAGCCAGACCCAGGCTCTCCATTTATCGCTGATGGTGCTCCACGAAATCCGCCGCCGACGGTTATTCCCGAGCCAGGTTCTCCGTTCATAGCCGATGGTTTCCCGCAAAATCCACAGCCGTTACCATTGCCACCATTTGTTGCAGATGGTTTCCCACAAAACCCGCAGCCGACGCCGGTTAAACCAGAGCCAACTCCCCCGTTTATAGCGGATGGTTCGCCACAGCAATTTAATCCGGAACCGGTACCTCCATTCGTAGCTGATGGCTCACCACAACAGGTCTTTAATCCGGAGCCGGTGCCTCCTTTTGTTGCGGATGGCTCTCCACAGCAGGTGTATAACCCGGGGCCGACACTACCTCCATTTGTTGCCGATGGTTCGCCGCAACAGGTCATTAACCCGGAACCGGTGCCTCCTTTTATTGCGGATGGCTCTCCACAACAACCAAAGCCTGTTAAGCCTGAGCCGACTTCGCCATTTATTGCTGACGGTTTCCCACAAAACCCGCTGCCTGTTAGCCCAGGACCCACTTCGCCATTTATCGCTGATGGTTTTCCACGACAACCGGTTGATCAGGTGCGCCCTGTAAAACCAGACGCTTGCGATTAGAACAAATCCTGCCAGATTTGCTGTCAGTTCAGCAGGTCTGGCAGATAATAGTCTGATGTTAAAACGTACAATAATAGAGACGGAGCATTCTGCTGGTGTAATCCGTCAGGAGCTGACCACTCAGGGCTATTATCTGGCTAATACCGGTCAGGTTTGTAGTCATGATGCTCTTGTTGATTTGGTGGAATGTTTGGGTGGGCTCTGGCAACAGATGGGCAGACAGACGATAGCGCCGGTGAATAATGCCCGTTTTATTGCACAAACCACAGAAGCTATACCGCCACATAATGAATGTGCTTATGCTGCAGCCCCTCCCCGGTATTTATTGCTCCATTGCCGGGAGAATGAGGTTTCCGGTGGGGATTTTTACTTAATAGACAGCATGGATGTCATAAAAACTTTTACTCAGGCTCAGGCCAGCCTTTTGTATTACAGCCAGTTTCAGTGCTTGATTGATCCGGCACACCCTCAGCAGGTTACATTGTTAAAACAACAAGAGAGTGGCTGGCATCTGCAATTTACCTGCATCGGGCATAGTGAAGACTGGCTGGCTAGCCGAAGCTATGTTCCGGTAGCACCATTGTATCAGGGCTATGAGCATATTATCCCGCTGTTGCAACAACAACTTAAGCGTGAGGAATTACGTCAGCGACATGCCTGGCAGCCCGGTGATTTGTTAATTTTTGATAATCAGCGATATTTGCATGGGCGGGATGTTTTTTCAGGAACAGGGCGTTGTCTGGATCATATCCGTATTAACTGAAAATTATGGCTTGACAAGTTGTGGGGTTAGTGATTGACAAAATCATTCGCTTTCCCCATAATCGAGCGCTTCAAAAAAAAGAGGCAGCCTTTTGATGAGGCTGCCTTTTTGTTTTTTCAGGTCTGTACGGAGGAGTTCGTCATGACAAAGGCTGCTAAAAGTGCATTAATGCCAACTTATGCACGTTTGCCCGTAACTTTCACTCATGGTGAAGGTGTTACCTTGTGGGATACTGAAGGTAAGTCCTATCTGGATGCTATCTCCGGAATCGCTGTTTGTAGTCTTGGTCATGCCCGACGAGAAGTTGCTGAAGCACTCGCTGAGCAGGCTCGCTCTTTGGTACATACTTCGAATCTTTATCAAATTGAACATCAGCAGGCACTGGGTGATAAGCTATGCCAGTTGTCTGGCATGGAAACGGTGTTCTTTGCGAATTCCGGTGCCGAAGCGAATGAGGCGGCTATTAAAGTTGCCCGGTTGTATGGTCATAATAAAGGCATTGAAAACCCTGTTATCGTGGTTATGGAGCATTCTTTCCATGGCCGGACGATGGCAACGCTGAGTGCGACGGGGAATGAAAAAGTCCAGCAGGGCTTTGGCCCGCTACTGGCAGGTTTTGAGCGTGTAGCCTATGGTAATAGTGGTGCTGTGGAAAAAGTGCTCGCTGATAATGCCAATATTGTTGCAGTTATGGTAGAGCCGGTGCAGGGTGAGGGTGGTGTCAATATTCCACCTGATGATTACCTCGCGAATTTGCGTGCTTTGTGTGATCAGCATGATTGTCTGTTGATGGTTGATGAAATCCAGACCGGTATGTGTCGTACCGGCGAGTGGTTTGCGTTTCAGCATAGCAATATTCAACCCGATGTAATGACTTTGGCTAAAGCGTTAGGGAATGGTGTGCCGATCGGTGCCTGTCTTGCGGCGGGTAAAGCGGCGGATGTATTTGGCCCCGGCAATCACGGTTCAACATTTGGCGGCAATCCCTTGTCCTGTCGGGCCGCTTTGGCGGTGATTGAGGTGATGGAGCGGGAGAATCTGGCACAGGCATCGGCAGAGATGGGGCGGTATTTTGTTAATCAGTTTGAAGGCAAACTGGGTGACTTGGTAGCAGTAACCGATATTCGTGCCAAAGGGCTGATGGTTGCTGTGCAAATGGACAGAGATTGTTCCGGTCTGGTGGCACAGGCTTTGGAATATGGGGTGTTGATTAATGTAACGGCAGGAAATGTGATTCGTTTGCTGCCGCCACTGGTGCTAACTACAGCTGAAGCTGATCAGATAATTAAAACGGTAACGTCACTGGTGTTAGCTTTGGCGGGAGTAGAGGAATGAACGAGGTGCGGCACTTTCTTTCATTGGATGATCTGAGTGCAGTGGAGTTACATGCAGTTATTGATCGTGCAATTGAATTAAAGTCGATGATTAAACGCGGTGAAATCTATCAGCCGCTGCAGAATTGCACCATGGCGATGATCTTTGAGAAGGCATCAACCCGCACCCGTGTTTCTTTCGAAACCGGTATGACACAGCTTGGCGGTCACGCTATGTTTTTGTCACCGGATAATACCCAGTTGGGCCGTGGTGAACCGGTGGAAGATTCTGCCCGGGTAATCTCACGCATGGTTGATGTGGTGATGATCCGCACTTTTGAACAGTCCATGGTTGAGAAATTCGCGGAATACTCACGGGTGCCGGTAATCAATGCGCTGACAGATAAGTTTCATCCCTGTCAGCTGCTGGCCGATATGATGACCTGGGTTGAACAGCGGGGGAATCCGGAAGGAAAAACGGCGGCCTGGGTAGGTGATGGTAATAATGTGTGTCATTCCTGGATGAATGCGGCGCGTTTGTTTGGTTTTCATCTGAATGCTGCCTGCCCGGAAGGATATGACCCGGATGCCGACATTGTTGAAAAGAATAAAAAGCATGTGACATTTTTCCGTGATCCGCAGGAAGCAGTGAAAAATGCTGATGTCGTCATTACTGATACCTGGGCCAGTATGGGGCAGGAAGATGAGAAAAAGGCGCGGTTGCAGGCTTTTGCAGGTTACCAGGTAACAGATGAAGTCATGGCACTGGCGAAGCAGCACGCTTTGTTTATGCATTGTCTGCCTGCTTACCGTGGTATGGAAGTTTCAAGTGCAGTGATTGAAGGGCCACAGAGTGTGGTCTGGGATGAAGCTGAAAATCGCTTGCATGCACAGAAGGCATTGATCGAAGGTCTGATGCTGGGCTTTGCAATCAATATAGCGGAAGAAGCAGCATGAGAATTATTACTGCCAATACAAATGGTATCCGGGCCGCAGCGAGAAAGGGTTTCTTCGACTGGATGAAGCAACAGCAACCAGATGTGGTTTGTATCCAGGAAACCAAGGCACAAATTCATCAACTCGAAGAAAATCGCGAGCTATTTTTTCCTGAGGGCTATCATTGTTATTACCATGATGCTCAGAAGAAAGGCTATAGCGGCGTCGCCCTATATTGTAAACATGAGCCGGATGATGTCATTGTTGGGATGGGCAATGAAGAATTTGATTCTGAAGGACGTTATCTGGAGGCAAGGTTCGGTAAATTAAGCGTTGCGTCTTTATATCTTCCGTCCGGTTCAGCGAAAGACGAACGCCAGCTTGTGAAGTATCGCTGTATGGAGTATTTTGAGGGCTTCATGGAGCAGTTCAAGACAGATGACCGTGACGCGGTGATTTGCGGCGACTGGAATATTGCGCATAAGAATGAAGATATCCGCAATTGGAAGGGAAATCAGAAGAATTCTGGCTTCCTGCCGGAGGAGCGGGCCTGGCTGGATAAGTTGTTTGACGAGATGGGGTTTGTGGATGCTTTCCGGGAACTGGAACAGCCGGAGCATGAATATACCTGGTGGTCGAATCGTGGTCAGGCCTGGGCGAATAATACAGGCTGGCGAATTGATTACCATATCCTGACGCCTTCTCTTAAAGGCACGGTTTTGGCCACTTCAGTCTACAAAGATGAGCGCTTTTCTGATCATGCTCCGCTAACTATCGACTATAACTACGAGATGCCGACATCATGAGCGAAGCAACGACAGAGGAGAACAGAGGTTTTTCGGTCTATTTCGACCGGAGAATGCTACGTATTTTAATGCTGGGAATCATTAGTGGTTTCCCTTGGGTGCTGATTGCGACAGCCCTGTCTTTATGGTTGAAAGAAGAAGGCCTTAGTCGTAGCACGATTGGCTGGGCGGGCTTAATTTTTGGTGTTTACGCTCTGAACTGGATGTGGGCGCCCCTCGTTGACCGTATTCGAATTCCGTTCTTAACCGATAAAATCGGGCATCGTAAATCCTGGATACTGAGTATGCAGGTCTTCATCCTGTTGTGTCTGGTGGTCTGGAGTGTGGTTAATCCGGTCGATAATCTGGCAATGGTGATTTTTGTTGGATTGATTATTGCCATTTCCTCAGCAACTCAGGACATCACGATTGACGCATTGCGTATCGAGCAGGTGGGAGAACACGAATCTGCTGCGATGGCAGCCGGTGCAGCGGTCGCTGTTGCCGGTTGGTGGAGTGGCTATAAGTTTGGTGGCATGGTCGCGTTGTTTGCTGCTGATTACCTACAGGCTCAGGGACATGACAATTACTGGCAACTGACCTTCATCTTCATTTGCGGTTTGATTGTGCTGTTCAATATCGGTCTGATGATGATCCCCGAAGTGTCATCTGCTGAGCGCAGACGTCGTCAGTTGGAAGACCAGCAACGGTTGAGCAGCAAAGTCGGCCTGCCTTCTGTAGCTGGCTGGTTTGCCAGTACAATTCTTAGTCCACTTACCAGCTTCTTCCGTAAAAACGGTTTGTCGATTGGTATTGCGATCCTGTCCTTTATCTTTCTGTTTAAGATTGGTGAGGCATTTATGGGTAAAATGTCGATCGTATTTTATAAAGAAATTGGATTTAGTAAGTCTGATATCGCGATCTTTTCCAAGGGGCTGGGATGGGTGACCACCGTTATATTTACCTTAATTGGTGGTTGGTTTGCTATGCGTTCCGGTTCGCTGAAAGCCTTGTTCCTGGCCGGTATTGCTATGGCCGCCACCAATGTTATGTTCAGTATTCTGGCCTGGACAGGGAAATCGGAATGGTTGTTCGGGCTTTCTGTTGTATTGGATGATGTTGCGGCAGCATTCGCCACGGTTGCGTTTGTGGCCTTTATCTCACGTCTGGTAGATCGAACGTACACTGCGACTCAATACGCGCTGTTGGCCTCTATTGGCACACTAGGCAGAACATTGCTTGCGTCTTCCTCGGGGGCAATGGTAGATGCGCTGGATGGTGACTGGGGGTTATTCTTCATTATCACAGCATTAATGGTAATACCTTCGTTGATATTGCTGTGGTTCCTGCGGGACAAGATTAATTTCTCAGGTAAAACTGAAGCTGAGGCAACACAGGCGACTTAGCTGACCTAACTGAATTTTATTGAGTTAAAAAAGCACGGCTGCTTTCGGGTAGCTGTGCTTTTTTATGCCAACTAACTTCTGGCCTGGGTTGCTATTGCGTGGGGTTAGAGCAGGGTGACCCCTTCATGTTTTAATAACCAGGCTTTCCGTTCCAACCCGCCCGCATATCCTGTGAGTGTTCGGTTGCTGCCAATTACCCGGTGGCAGGGAACGATAATACCAATTGGATTTTTACCATTTGCGGCACCAACAGCCCGAACTGCTTTCGGGTTATTCAGTGCATTCGCAATATCCTGATATGACAGACTCTGCCCATAGGGGATTTGCAGTAGTTGTTGCCAGACGCTGTGCTGGAAATCAGTGCCTTTTGGTGTGAGGGATAACTTGAAATTCTTCAGGTTGCCGCCAAAGTAGCCCTTCAGTTGTTGTTGGGCTTCCTGAGTATGGCGGTTACTGGTTGTTTCTGTGGTTATGCCATCAACAAAATCGACCCGTGTAATGCCATCGTCTGACGCTTCGATTTCAACTAAGCCCAGTGGGCTGTCCAGGTAATCAATATACATGTGGCAACTCCCGAATAAGGTGTGTTGGAGAAATTATAACGGGAATTGTGCCGGATAGGAGACTGGAATTCGGCGGGAAGTACCCCGACCTTTAAAAAGACCGGGGTATGTTAACTTTGCTGGAATTAAAGGTCAGAGAAGTAGAGGAAAGTGTGCTCGTCGCCATCGCGACAGGCAACAACCTGTGATTTAACAAACAGAATTGCTTGTCCATCATCCAGATCACTGACATAACCGCCTACTGCAACAAATCCGGCACGGGTTACACCGCAATGGATTGCACCTACCTTGTCATACTGGCCCGAGGTTAGTGTGATTTTCTCATCACTGGTTAGATTTCTGCATCGCTGCTGCCCCTGTCCCGGATTCCAGAGGATCTGGATGCCGTGTCTGGTGCTTTGATCGGCCATAGCAGCCCGGATTGCTGAAATGTCTGACAAGCTGAGTTGCTCTGAATAAGAGTCATCAGCTGGGGGCTCATAAGCGTTGGATTGCTGTGAAACCTCGGTTTCAGTTTGGGTGTGGCTTGTGCCTGAACTGGTTTGCATTTCAGGTTCGCTGTCAGCTATTGCTGTGGCGGCGGCTCCGGCTAAAGATGCCGTGCCTGCTGCAATTACTGTATCAGCGAGTGTTTCTGTGCTGGGTTCAATGGATTCAGAGCTTGCAACCGTTTCATTCAAAACAGCTTCAGCCGTGGCTTCAACTTCAGCAGAGACATCATCAGTTTCGGTGGAAATAGCCGCCGCAGTTTTGACGACAGGAAGCTTAACCTGTGGATCAGTACTTCCGGACTGAAGAACGGAGGTTTCCTGTTCAGCCGCAGCATCAATGCCAGCAATGGCTTCTGCCACTTCGGTTTTGACTTGTGGTAATTTCACCTGTGAACTGGCCAGGCGATTTAAGTAACCGGGTTCAGATGCCCCGTCTGTAAACTCGACTTGTTGCGCAACATCGAGAGCTGCCTGTTCTGCAGATTCGTTATCTTCCTCTTCCTCACCTTTGACGACCGGAAGTTTGATAATCGGGCTTGCAATGGCATCCATTTCACCATCAACCTGTGGCGTAGCATCCGTAGCATCCGTAGCATCCGTAGCATCCGTAGCATCCGTAGCATCCGTAGCATCC
>JBMZDK010000077.1:0-14978 GCA_049614265.1 Thiolinea sp. | reverse complement strand
CGTGTCGCAAGTAGTGACAGCTGCTGGTACTCCGGACGGAAATCGTGCCCCCATTGTGAAACACAGTGAGCTTCATCAATAGCAAACAGCGAGACATTGGCCCGATCTAATAAATCCAGCATACGATCCATTAACAACCGTTCCGGCGCGACATAGAGCAAGTCTAAATTGCCGGATAATAGCTGCTGCTCTACCTGTTGTACGCTTTGGTAATCCAACGTGGAATTCAGGTATGCCGCACGTAAGCCAAGCTGGCGCAACGCGTCTACCTGATCCTGCATTAGCGCAATGAGCGGAGATACCACAACTCCGACACCATTACGTACCAAAGCCGGAATTTGATAACACAGGGATTTGCCACCACCGGTGGGCATAAGCGCGAGGACATCCTTACCGGCTATCGAAGAGTCTATGATGGCTTTTTGGTTAAGGCGAAAGTCATCGTAACCGTAGGTTTCACGTAAGATTTGGAGGGCATTTTGCATGAGAAAGATTGTGCCACAAATAGGCCTGTAGTGGGCTGAACTTTAGCCTTCTGAAACTCGTCATTATCCCATTAAATAAAAGGCCCCGCACACCAACGGCATGCAGGGCCTGATCATTCACAATACATCACGGCAACTGGTAAAGCTTGCAGGGTGTAATTGCTATATGCGGATCACTATCACTGCTTATAAACAATTTCTCCAGCAGGTTGATAAGCATCCGCATCCAACGGGTTATTCATTTCCAGGTACTCTTTCAGCACATCCGCATCCACAAACCCGGTATCAACAAAGCTTGGATGATCCGCTACTTTCGGATAACCATCACCACCCGCTGCGGCAAAGCTCGGCATAGAGAAACGGTACTCTTTCTCCATATCAATCGGTTCGCCACCGATCTTCACGTCTTCAACGCGATCCGGGTAAACCGTCATTGAAATACCTGCAAACTGCGCATAAGCACCGGTATCGGTTGGCTTGGTCGCCACCACGTTAAGATAACCGATCACGTCCTTACCTTTCATCGCCGCCGAAGCCACCGTATTACCAAACGGATGCACTTCCAGCACTTTCTTATAGCTAATATCCCCGGTATCAATCGAGGTACGCACGCCGCCGGAATTCATAATGCCAAAATCAGCTTTGGCTTTTTCCATTTGTGCGGTAGCAATCAACCTTCCCAGGTTTGTCTGGCCAAAACGCACTTTATTACGCTCACCGACTAATAACTTACGGGTGTGTCCAACTGTCTCATCCAGCTTTTCCTTACCTTTGTTCAGATAAGGCCCAAGCAGCGCCAGCATTTCTTTATCATGCTCAATTTCTTTGGTGATGATGACACGTTTTTTATTACCATCCGCATCTTTAACCTTTTTCTTCAGGTTGACCGGAATCAGCTCGTAAGATTTCAGTGTCGCTTTACCATTCTTAAACTCAAAATCAGCGCGACCGACATATTTCCCCCACTCATGCGCCTGCATCACATAAATGCCATTTTGTTTATCAGGCTTACAATCTGAACCTGCCTTATAGCCTTCATCGCGCTTATTGACCTCAATCATGCAGACCGGCTCCTGCGAATGGCCACCAATAATGGCCACCATCGCTGACTCAGATACCGCCCGCGCCAGCGATACGTCGCCCGGTGCGTTATAACCATGTTTTGCGTTATCGTAATGCCCCATGTGCGTTACCGCGAATACGAGGTCAGGCTTCTCGGTTTCCTGTAGTTCAGGCAATAATTTTTTCGCTTCTTCCTTCGGATCGCGGAACTCAACATTTCCCAGATACTCCGGATTACCAATCCGTGCAGTATCTTCAGTGGTAAAACCAACAATAGCGATTTTCAGCCCCTGCTTCTCGATAATGGTGTAAGCATCAAACATGCGCTTACCGGTATCTTTGGCATAAATATTAGCCGACAAGAATGGGAAACCTGCCCAGGTACGCTGTTGAAACAATACTTTCAGCGGGTTATCAAATTCATGATTACCCAGCGCCATCGCATCATAGGCCATCTTCTTCATGCCCATGAAATCCGGCTCAGCATCCTGTAAATCAGATTCCGGTACACCGGTATTAATATCGCCCCCGGAAAGCAGCAGCACACTCCCGCCCTCACCTTTGACTTCTTCCCGGATATCATCAATCAATGTCATACGTGCAGGCATACCGTATTCGCCATGTTTGTTATGCCAAAAGCGACCGTGATTATCGTTGGTGTGCAGAATGGTTAGATTATAAGTTTTATCGGCTTCCCAATTCTTCGCTTGAACAGGGGCAAATGCAGTGGAAGTCGCTAATAAAGCGGGGATAAGCAGGCGTAATTTCATGAGAACTCCATAACTCCGGGGGCTTAGTGATAGCCGCCAGCTTGCAAGGGAGCAAAGGACTGATGTGGCTTGTCCTGACGGTCTGGTACTGTTTGAACGCAGCAGGTTTACGCAGCCCGGAAGACAAGTCACGGCAGGCCATCCCGCCTTAGACTAGCAGCCTTAGTTATAACAACAGCAAACATTGGGTATTACATTAAACGATGATAAAACAGTTTGTCAGGCCTGTAAAAAATGTTCACGGTAAAATTTCAACTCAGCAATAGAATCATAAATATCATCTAATGCCAAATGGCTGCCTTTCTTCACAAACTGCCCGGGCAACTCAGGCCGCCAGCGCTTCGCCAGCTCTTTTAATGTACTGACATCAAGGTGCCGGTAGTGGAAAAAGGCTTCAAGGGTTTGCATTGAACGTGCGAGAAAGCGCCGATCCTGACAAATTGTATTGCCACACATCGGTGATGCACCAGCGGGCACATACTGCTGTAAAAAATCCAGTGTCGCCTGCTCTGCCTGCTGCTCAGAATACCGGCTCTCCTGAACACGCTTAATCAGGCCGGAACCACCGTGTTGATTCTGATTCCAATCATCCATCTTTGCCAGAGTCTCATCCGACTGGTGTATTGCAATTACCGGGCCTTCTGCCAGCGTATTGAGATGTTTATCGGTTACAACGGTTGCGATTTCAATAATGACATCATTATCCGGGTCAAGCCCGGTCATCTCGAGATCAATCCAGATCAGATTATCCTTATCTGCCTCAGCCATTCATCAGCCCTTACATAGTTTTTCAGTTCAGGCGATTATACACAATTCTGTTCAGCCATCAGTTTGTTCAGTTCCAGCTCGCACTCCGGTAATGGCGCATCCTCTTCAACTGCTGTTGGTTCTGTTTTTTTATAAATTTCACAGGCCAGCGCAGACACATTTTCAACACCATTTTTTGCTAATGCCAACAGCGATTTTATTGCCGTTCTTGTTTTACAGTTACGGGCACGTTCATTGCTCAGTGCCTGCACATAGGCTTTCTTTGCGCTTTCATAGGCTTGCAACTCACGGTAACGGTCACCAATATCGATATAAAACAACTTGTCATATAAAGCATCATTAATTGGTTCCAACTGACGAGCCAGTAAACAGCTCTCATAACTCAGAAAGTCTTCCAGTTTAGTCTCTTTAACCTCTGCCCGTTTTGCCTGTGCTACACAAAGGCTATGCCGCATCCACCCCGCATTATCGTTTAAGGTTGTAGCACGATACAACGCACATTGAGCCTGCTTAAGATCCAGCACACCAGACTCCTCATCCGCTGTGCTCAGCAAAATCCCCATATTCGCCCAGGCAACTGCATTACCACAATTCAATGAAATTGCTTCCTGATATTTAGCCAGCGCTTCCGCATACAAACCATTATGTAACAGCTGGGTCGCATCTCCCTCAGCCTGATTCGCCTGCAGAGTCTCCGCAGGGCTTGCCATTGCAGCTAACGCTGGTTGTACCGTCTGCTGCACGGGGTTTTCCGCAAAACACTGGCGCTCCAGAATGGCAACCACACTGCCCGACGTCTGTTCAGACTGCGTAACCAGGTGATGACATTCACTTTCAACCGCCCTCATACTATTTAAATGAATAACTTTTTCAACCGGTTGAATATTGGCGAGTTCACTGCTTCCACCATCTGTTGGTAAATCATTGTCCACAACGGTTTCCACCGTTCTTGTATAAGAACGGGCATCAGCTACATTCACCCCCTCACACGCCGTATCAGACTGATTGGTCTTCGACTGACATAACGTTGCCTGACGTTTATGGCTTTCCTCTTTCAGGTAAGTCAGCACTGAACCTACAATGCTTTTATCGAAATGCCCGTCAAGGCCTGCCAAACTGGTTTTCAGAGCTAATAATGATTTTGGCGTAGCATCAGCTTTTTGCAACTGACGGCAAAAATCAAAAAATCTTTTATAGCTGCCAACATCGTGCTCCACTACCTGGGTTTTATGGGTACAGTAATAATAGAGATTGTGATCTTCAGAAGCGATACTGAGAATTTCTCTGGTGCGCGCTTTCAGCATCGCTGAGATCAACTGAATATTCAGCCCGTTGGGACGTGTCGCAGGTAGTAATTTACGTTCTTCACCTAAATCATCTTCGCTGAAACTGATAATGCGCCCACGCAGGGTAATTTGCAGGTGCAGTTTAGTTTTAGCAGGATCAAGCAAATCGGCCTCATAATACACTGACCCATTCAGGTTTTTACGCCCGAAAATCCCGGAAATAAACTCAATGACATTATCAATCGTAATACCGGTTTCCGGGAGTTTGATACTCTCCCCTTCAATTAACACCTGCTGTTCAGCAGCTACCGGGTGACTAAGATTCACACCATCACGATTCAGCTGCGATTGCAGGGTGCTCTGCGCATCCAACAAATGACGATTCAAAAGGTTAGCGATAATACGCCCAGCCTGCTCATGGTTCTTTTTCCCCATCGCCACCGGTACCTGAAACGGTTTAACAGCAACGGTATTACGACTTTCCCAGGCATTATAAATAACGAAAGCCACGACCAGAAACATAGCCGCCGTAACAAACATGCGTAAGAGACCAATCACCCGCTCCGTCAGCCACTGCAGCCCTTCAAAGAACCGGCCAACAATATGCCAGGCACCAGCCCTCGGTTCCTGTTCGTCTGTCACCGCCTCTGCTGCACGATCTTCATTCCCCGCCATAAGCCCCTCTTTTTTACAATCGCTCCCTCTCAGTATAGTCTATGCAGCTATTCACGGATAAGCACCTGAAATCATGCGAACATTTTTGATATTGCCGCATCTGAGCCTGTTACTGTTGTCTGTATTTTGCTTGCTGTTTCCAAAGAGCGGTTACACAACAAACACTGCACTTGCCAACCACCCCTCGCCTTATCTGCGCTCCCATGCTGACGATACCGTGCAGTGGCGGCTATTTAACAAAGACGCTTTCCAGCAGGCGCTCCGGAAACAAAAACCCATATTAATTTCCAGTGGCTACCAGTCTTGTTACTGGTGTTATCGCATGAAAGAGGACAACTTCAACAACCCGGAACAGGGGGCATTCATCAATCAGCATTTCATTCCGGTGTTGGTTGATCGCGAACTGGAACCGGAAACGGATCAGTGGCTACAACAGTTTATGGAGCAGCAACGTGGCTTTGGCGGCTGGCCATTAAGCGTGATAATGACCCCAGATGCCAAGCCCATAGCAGGATATAGTTATACTCCGGCCAAAGAATTTACCGCGACACTGAAACGCTTTATCCGGGACTGGAATCAAAACCCTGAGGCCATCCTTGATAACGCAAAACAAAATTATCAGACCCTGCAAAACCGGCAACAGCGAAATAGCAGCTCAGCACAAACAAACATCCCTGCAGGAGTATTACTGCAGCATTTACTCCGGCAACTCAGTAATTCTGCTGATCATAAGTTTGGCGGGTTTGGTGAACGCGAAAAATTCCCCTTTGCACCACAACTCAATGCACTGTTTGAGTTACAGCAATTGAACCCCGACCCGGCCCTACAGGAGTTTATGCAAACCACACTGGCAGCAATGATCGGTGGCAATCTGCGTGATCACCTTGGCGGTGGCTTTTTTCGCTACAGTGATGATCGTGACTGGACTCAGCCGCATTATGAAAAAATGCTCTACACCCAGGCCTTGCTCGCCCCCTTGCTGATCCGTGCCGGAACAGCCTGGAAACAGCCTGTTTACACCCAGGTCGGTATAGAAACATTATTAAGTATGGTCAAGCGATTCCAGCGTGACGATGGTTACTTCCTTAGCAGCCTGTCCGCCGTCAGTGCAGACGGCAAATCCGGTGGTTATTACCTGTGGACACCTAAACAATTAAAATCAACACTCCGTGAAAATCAGCACAACAAGGTACTGAATCTATTAGGGGAAGATGCAACCCTCATTCTGCCGTTTGTACTGGCACAGGGAGAGGAAAAGCAGCATATACAACACGCCTTGTTAGCAATGCGTGCTAAACGCCCCCAAAGTGTCGATAACAAAGCATTAACCAGCTGGAATGGATTGGCGCTTTCAGCGCTGGCAAGCGGCAGCGCATTTGACGCAGGTATTCAACAGGCAGGGCAAAAGCTGGCCTCCAGACTATTACAACTCAGCCAACAGGAAAACATAGCAAAACTGGCTGATCAGCCACAGAGTCAAGATAATACAGCCAGCTTTACCGCAAAAGTCTATCTGGCAAGAGGCCTGGCAGACTGGGGATTCAAACACCAACAGTCAGAATTCCTCAAGGCAGCGCAGAAATTGCTGCTGCACACCTATAAACACCATTATCGCAAAGACGGCTGGATTTACAGTGAAGATAACCCGTTGTTAGGCACCCTGGCCCGACATCATTTACCTGATAGCCAGCTACCATCGGCTTCTGCACTCTGGCTACAAACTGCCAGAATGCTTGTTTCAACTGACGCAAGAAACCAACCCACAGAACTCGTAAACGCAATCGCTGCAATTAACACCCTGCCAAACGATGAAATGACCGAGCAGGCCTTTTTCCATGCCAGCTATATTGCAGAGCAAGTCAAACACCAGATAATAACCACACGCAAGCAACAGGAAGCAGGATTACAATGAAATCTGATACATATATGCCGTTTTGGGGTTGGCTTATACTCTGTGGTCTGATGGGATTTGGCGGCTTTTTGCTCTGGCATTACGGTCTATGGCACAGCATGCTGGAACAAGACCATACCTATCTTTCAGGCATTATCCTCCTGCTTTTTCTTGCCACAACACTTTACCTTGGCCGTAGCGCCTGGTATCTGGCCAGTGAAACGCGTACCAGTCATACACTGAGCCAGCAACTCCATACTAATGTTGTAAAACACAATCAGCAGCCACAGTCCTCCATCTCAAACTCATCAACGCCAACAAGTGGTTGGGCATATCAACACCTCGACCTGTTACTACAGTTACAGCAAAATAGTTCAATACAGGCACAAAGCGATACGCTACAGGCTCGCCTGATTGAGCAGGTACACGGTGGCCACCAAAGCGGCTGGTTTATGGCCGATTTACTATTAAGACTGGGCTTGGTCGGAACGGTCATTGGCTTTGTATTAATGCTGGGAGCAGTTTATGGCCTGGAAGAAGACGGCATCAGCGCCCTGAAACAACTGCTCACCAGCATGGGTGGTGGAATGCAGGTGGCACTCTACACCACGCTGACTGGCCTGGGAGCAGCGACTTTACTGTCAATTCAGTGTCATTGGTTAGATCGCTGTGCAGACCGCCTGGTAAGCCGGATTATTGAGATGGGCGTCACTGACCTGGCAGTATTTACGGCGCTGGCCAAACAAAACGATACACTTCAGCAATCAGGCACTGAACCCTCATGAGCCTGTATCGAAAACAGCGCCTTAACCGTACAGATCCGTTTATTGACCTGCTGTTTAATACACTGCTTGGTTTCAGCTTCCTGTTTCTGGTTAGCCTGGCCTTTATCAACCCCAAAGCTGATAAGGCAAAGGTGGATATGCAGGCCGAATACATGATTACAGCCAGCTGGGACGCTGATGTAGCAGACGATGTTGATCTCTGGGTTTACGCCCCATCTGATCACACAGCTTCCTACCTGAAACGTGAGGCTGGTTTTCTACTGTTAGACCGTGATGACAGGGGAAAACTGAATGACACAATTACCGTGGATGGACGTGAGGTATCGCATTCAGTAAACCAGGAAATCGTCACAATCCGCAAACGCTATCCCGGTGAATACATTGCCAATCTGTATTACTACACCTCGAAATCACCACCACCTCTAAAGGTGCATATCAAAGTCGATCAAATCAATCCGGCTTTTAAAACCGTTTATGTTGATACCGTTGAGCTAAAGGCACAGGATCAGGAAATCACCGCAGTGCGCTTTACCATTGACCCCGATGGCAATGTTCATCGTTTCAATAAGCTGCCGTTAAAACTCACACCTTACGGACTCGAACACATCCCGGAAGACGTATGGAACCAATAACACTCATTGTTGCTTATGTGATACCGGTTGCTGTTACTGTCTGGCTATGGCTGGGTAATTTCACCGGTTGGCGCGGAAAACTCCTGGTGACGCTGTTCCTGCCCTTATTCTACTGGCTGCACTGGCAAGGCTTACAGGACTATAAGGGCTGGCCAACTAATCAGGCCCTGCCCGAACAGTTTGAATTGTTGGCAGCTGACATTGTGGAACCCAGACGTAATAGTGATAAAACCGGCATTATTCACCTTTGGATCAGAGTGGGAACAAATAAATCGCCACGGGTACATGAATTGCCCTATAGCCGCAAATTACATGAGATGCTGCACACCACCCGCCAACGCATGGAACAGGGGCGGGCACAGACAGGCTTAATGACTGAAGACGATGGCAGTGGCCAGGGTGCAGATATGGGCAATGGTCAGCGGCTGGAATTTCGTGACCAGGCGGCAGGGCAGCTGCCGCCAAAACGAGAGCAGTAAGCTAGCTATTCAATCTCGCATTGCTCCATTAGATTACACAACTAACACCTGTTCCCTTCAAGCCACAATAACCACCGGGATTCTTTGCCAGATATTGCTGGTGATATTCCTCAGCATAATAAAATTCTGGTGCATCAATGATTTCAGTGGTTATAGGATCATAGCCTGCACCCTGCAGTTTTTGCTGGTATATTTCCATGCTATCCAGGGCTGCCTTTTTCTGTGCATCAGAATAGGTATAAATTCCGGAACGGTATTGTGTCCCGGTATCATTACCCTGACGCATTCCCTGTGTCGGGTCGTGAGATTCCCAAAATACCCGGAGTAGCTCTGCGTAGTTGATAACTTCAGGATCGAAGACAACCAATACCACTTCATTGTGTCCTGTCTTTCCGGTGCATACCTCACGATAATCCGGGTTTAGTGTAAAACCGGCCGCATAACCCACTGCCGTACTATAGACACCTTCTAACTGCCAGAATTTACGTTCAACACCCCAGAAACACCCCATCCCAAATACAGCTTGCTCCATGTGTGCTGGAAATGGCGCCTTAAGCGGGTTTCCGTTCACAAAATGCGCTTCCGGCACCAGCATCCTGGCATTACGACCGGGCAAGGCATCTTCAGCACTTACCATTTGTGCTTTATTAAATCCGAACATTGAGCTGTCTCCGTCTGATTATGATCCGCTCATTGCACTGCTTTCTGAGTCAGGATGCAAGAAACGGTTTTTTTCCGACGTTCATCGGCAAAATTACCGGCAACACCATTCACACACATAAATTCTGCTAATATCATGGAGTAATAAATTTTCATGGCGTGTTGCCGAACTTGCGCGGCGAATGCGACCTAAGCTATAAGGACTTGGGAAAATTAAAGCCACAAGGGAACATCAGTAAAGATTCCATGGCTTTCGGGCAATACCTTAAAGGAAATATCAGCGATATGTCAGCTTCTGATAACGGGCAGGCAGAGAGACCACCACGTACGATCAAATTAACTCTGATCCTGGTTATTCTGCTATCGATCATCTCGTTCGTGACCAGCTATAAAGGCTTGGTCATTCTGAATGTTGAAAATGATAACGATCTGTCGCAATGGCAGACAGTTTTTATTGCCTTCATGGTCTTCACCATTCAGGCAACACTGGTCGTCACCTTATTATTTACCATTCATGGTTACCGGCGCATCACCCGCTTTCTTTCCATTATGGTCTATATCGTCGCCATGCTTTTCAGTGTTTTCTTCAGCTATGGCTGGTGGTATGAGGTATTCCGTGCCGGTAGCTACGCGCAGGAAGTCTATAAAGATGGTGTAGAAAGCATCCGCAGTAATGCCAAAACCTATGAGCAATCCTTTGCTAATGTACGTGAAGTGGCTGATGAGCTTTCTAAATACTCTGCCAGCCGCGCAAGAGAAGAAAATTTATACGGCGGCACCTGCGATGAAAAAAGCGCCCCCGGCAAAGGCCCGCTTAACTATCTGCGAAATGATGAGGCAAAACGCTTTGATCTGATTGCGGGTGATGTTGGGCAACTGGAAGGCAAAGTGGGCGCGCACATTAAAGACCTTAACCGGCTACTGGATGATCTCGATCTCAGCCAGGAAGGTATTGTCCAGCAACGCGAGCGTGAACTGAACGATATCGTCACCCTGATTGGTGGCTATAAATCAGGCCCGGCCGTTAATCGCATTCATGAAGAACTGGAGCAGCGGAGGGGAGACAAACGCAAATTCCTCGAATCAGTTAACCCAAGAGACAATGAGCGTGCGGTGGTGTCCTGTATGGATGAGGAAATCACCCGCAAGATAGATGCGCTGACTGCTGCACTGGAAGCCCTGCCGGAACCACGCAGAGTCACCTTATTCGACCAGAGTAATAACCGAACGGTTTTACAGCGCTCCTGGGAAGTTTTTTCCTCACTGATGAATCTGGACACCCTGACCAATACCAAAGAAAAACTGGCCGAGCTCAAACTCACCAGCACCGATTATGTACCACTGGTAGCGGGCCTGTTAATCGATTTATTTATTCTGATATTAGGTTTAATCGACGGTATTGAGTACGGGCGCTTTTACACCGGACGCCAGTACAGTTCACATGATGCTCAGCAGTTAGCTGCGTTCCATTACCAACAGAGTGATGACAATGATCAGCTCAATTTGCTGCAACCCTATATCTACCATGGCTGGTTTAGCTATTACCTGATTGTGCCGGTACCACAGGCCGCTACCAGCGAACGCGAACAGCAATTACTACGCCTGATTGCCTGGCTGGAGGCCCACAAAAAAATTGACCGCTTTGCCCATGGTGTTGAGCTAAATCGCCTGCCTCGCATGATGCAGGAGTTCTATACCATGGAGTCCGAAGACAATCAGTTCCGGAAACTATGGCGCTTTGATATCTACCGGGTGAAAAAGAGCATGTGGCGCGAATTAATTATTTCCCACTCACGTAATCAGCAACCTGCATCTGCACCGGAACCCAAACCAGCAACAGGGATTGATTCACTGCCTGAAACCGGGGGATACTGATGCGCCTCCACCTCGGACGCTGGAAGAGCCTGCTCAATCACCTATTGTGGCGATTAGGCATTATCCTGCCCATGATTTTCACTCAATACGCAAATGATGAAGAGGTTTATGCCGATCGCAGTCTGAGTGGCTGGAAACTGGGTTTGGTATCTGTGGTGGTTATCGGCGTTTCGGTTTGGTCATTCTTTATCTGACCAAACAACACCTAACCACAGACTCTTATCAGGTTTTAATAAGGTCGCTGCCCAATCCAGTTACCGGGTGGGTTGTAGCTGCATACCCAAATCTGGCCAAGGTCAGGACATAAAGTCATCGCACACCCGACATGGGTCGTATCCCGCCAAATCATCTGCGTATAGTGACCGCATTGCTTACCGGGACGGCAGGAATTGCTGCCATAATCGTAATCCACCCATTCATCTGCCCAGGCTTGGGCCACCTCTGCCGCCTTTATTTTTTGCGGCTCTACCTTACCATCTGACCAGGTCAGCGGGCTCGCCCAAAACAGATTTTCACCGTATTGCTCAAAATCTTTACCAGCCGCCGAGCGATGTTTCATACGACAGGCATTACTCCCGGCAAGATAATTGGCCCAATCCTGTGAATAAGCTGTGAGGCGGTTTGACCATTTTAATGGTGATAAACCATGCTGGTGGCGTACCTGGTTATGGGTTTCCAATATTCCCTGCATACCAGCAAATGATGGTGCAATTGGCCCGGAAACCGTGCTACAGGCAGTGATAAACACACTCAATATAAGTAAAACAAGACAGCGCATACTCATGACCCTTTGGTTTTGTTGTTGGGGCCAAAGAGTGTGGGAAGAGAATTATATCCCTCTAACGCACATAAGGATTTGTCCGGCGCTCATGACCGATCGTGGTATTCGGGCCATGCCCCGGTACCACCACCACCTCATCACCAATTGGCCATAAATTGTTCTTAATAGAGTCCATTAATTGCTGATGGTTCCCACCGGGAAAATCTGTCCGACCAACCGAGCCGGCAAATAAGACATCTCCCACAAAGACAATACCGCCTTTTTTATTATGCAACACAACATGCCCAGGTGTGTGACCGGGAGTAAACAACACATCAAATGTTTCATTACCCAGAGTTAGCGTATCACCGGCCTGTAGCCATTTAGTCGGGCGAAAAGCATCATGGTGCGGAAAACCAAATTGCTGAGATTGCATTGGCAGCCCATCGAGCCAGAATGCATCGCCCTCATGCGGCCCGATCACTGGCAAATCATCATATTTTTCTGCCAGAGGCATAGTTCCGCCAACATGATCAAGGTGGCCGTGAGTTAACCAGATCGCGACCGGCTTCAGCTTATTTTGTGCCACAAAATCCGTTAGTTTATCGATATCACCACCCGGATCAACAAAGGCACATTCCAATGTTTCCTCGCACCAAATGATACTGCAGTTTTGCTGAAAAGGTGTTACAGGTATGCTGGTATATTTCATGCTGCGTAGTATAACCAGCACAACGGATTTTGCCATGCCTGACCAACGGATTTTATATCAAACACAGGATGACCTCGGGCCACTATTGGTGTTGGATGATGGTGAGCAACGCACGCTGGCTTTTGCTGAAGGCGACACACAAAGCTGCTGCCTGAAAAACGCCCCCTACATTCCACAGTATGAGTACACACAGGCCATGTTGCTGGTTTTGTTATTTTGCCAGCCAAAGCGGGTCACCTTGCTTGGCCTGGGTGGGGGGAATCTATTCACCACATTGCACAAACATATACCCGGAATCCACATCACTGCAATAGAGTTACGCCAGCGTGTTATTGACATCGCTTACCAATATTTTCAATTGCCCCGAGGTAAACGTCTACAGGTCATCCAGCAGAATGGCGTAAACTACCTTGTCACGAATACAGCACGTAGAGCCGATATTATTTTCGCCGATTTATATCATGCTGACGGTGTCGATAGCGCACAACTACAAGCCGGATTTATCAGGCAATGTGCAGCCAATCTGAAAACCCATGGCTGGCTAGTACTCAATTGCTGGACGGAACATCAAAACGAAGTGAATTTCATCAGTCTTCTGCATGAACTGTTCACTGATGTGCGGGCTGTGCATACCGGAAGTAAGAACTGGGTCATTCTGGCAGGCAAAATTGCTGATAAACAGTCTGTCACTGAGCTGAGAAATAAAGCGACCCGCCTCTCAGCAACCATGGAATTTCCTCTGAGTCGCCATTTGGGGAGATTGCAACATTTAAAGTAGGTAAAGACATCAAAATGAGACTATTTTCTCCTTATAAATCAGCCTACTGAAGCAAAAATACATTTCATCATCATACCTTGACGCCACAGTATGTGCATTCTATAGTCAGTGCAACAAATTAATTAAAACAACAACCTTGAAGGAGGTTAAACATGAGTGTAGCTAAGGTTACTGAGATTACTTCGTCTTCGAAGAAGAGCTTTGACGATGCGATTGAACTGGGCGTAGAACGTGCTGCTAAAACAGTAAAAAATATTCAAAATGCCTGGGTAGCTGACCAGAGTGTACGCGTTGAAGACGGAAAAATTACCGACTACCACGTACGATTAAAACTGACTTTTGTTTTGGAATGAGCCTCAGCTGATACAAACTATTGAGTACTCAATTCTGAGCCTGAGCCAGCTAACTGCTCAGGCTTTCTCAATTGAGAATCTAAAATTACACTCCACTTACTGTTGTGCAAACAATGTGCTGCTGTTTTCTTTGGGCGTTAACATAATTTTATGTTGCTTAGATTTTTCGGGGTATTTAGCTGTAACCTGAAACTCCTGCTCAGTAGTACTTGTGCCAAATAATGTGAGTTTAAAAACCAAGCTTCTGTTCAACGATTCATCAGCTACTCTTTTTAGCAAAAACCTGCCCATCACAACTAACTGTTTAACCGGCGATTCTGGCTCATCATGGGGGGTTACTGGTGATAGCATCATACCTTCAAGTGGACGAACACCATCCTGATCATATAGTTGAACACCGTCATTAATAGCCTCAACAATAGCAGAGCGGTGTAGACTAAACTCAGCCAGTGACATTTTGCCATCACCGTCATCATCAATATCAGAAAATGCAGATACCGGTAACGAGATCACCATGAAGATACCATCATCAACAATGTTCAAAGTCCCACGCTGAGCAACCATTAAATGGGCTATAGCTGACTGATTAAGCATTACCATTAGTACTAATACAAATAGCACCCTTGCCCAGCTAAAGCAGCCAGAATAAATATATCTAAACACATCATGCTTCCGTTTCTAACGGGGAGGCGGGCCGCCAGCTCCCCCGCCAGTTACCTCGACTTCTCCAGTCACACATCGTTGGAAATATGGGTAGCTATCAGTAGCATAGTAATGGTAAATACCATCTGGAAATTCTGGAGTAACACCAAAACGACCATTGCATTCATCAAGATCACCTGAACCAGCCACATACTCCCAATCCTGAGCAAATGTACCCAGTGCATAAGTGCTGACTGGTGGCCTTGAACTACTAACGTTGCTGACTAACTGGTAGCTCCCTGTCAGGTTTTTCAACGCAGAACTCGCATTATTTGCATCAGAATAACCATAACGTGCATAAATAG
>JBMZDK010000076.1:0-15362 GCA_049614265.1 Thiolinea sp. | reverse complement strand
AGGTATTAAAAGGAAAGCTGGGATTTGATGGTCTGGTGGTAACTGACTGGAACGGCCATGGGCAGATCAACGGCTGCAGCAATGATAACTGCCCACAGGCCATTCAGGCAGGGAATGATATATTCATGATTCCGGAGCGCAAACACTGGCAGGCGTTCTACCACAATACCATTGCACAGGTTAAAGACGGCACGCTTGCCATGAGCCGGATTGATGATGCGGTTACCCGGATTTTACGGGTAAAGATGCGCGCCGGTTTATGGGAAAAACCCAAACCCTCGGAACGCTCGCTGGCTGGCAACCAATCCATTCTTGGTGCTGAAGAACACCGCACGCTGGCCCGTGAAGCGGTCAGAAAATCCCTGGTATTGCTAAAAAATAACGCTGACGTCCTGCCTTTGAACAAGCAACAAACCGTGTATCTGGCTGGCAGTGCTGCTGATAGCCTGGAAAAACAACACGGCGGCTGGTCACTAAGCTGGCAGGGCAAGGGGCATAGCAAAGCCGATTTCCCTCAGGCAACCACCTTAAAACAGGCTTTTACCAAACAGATTGGCGCGGAGAACATAGTCACCGACATGAGCCAGGCTGATGAGAACACCGTTGCTGTCATTGCGATTGGAGAAGAAGCTTATGCAGAAGGCCATGGTGATATTGCTGATAATAAAACACTGGGTTTTACTGAGCTTAAAACCGCTTATGCAGAGGATCTGGCGCTCATTAAAGCTGCTAAAGCAGCCGGTTTAAAAGTCATTACATTGTTCTTTTCAGGCCGCCCGCTCTACGTCAATGATGTGATCAACTATTCCGATGCCTTTGTAGCCGTCTGGTTACCGGGTAGCGAAACCGGCGGCATCTCTGATGTGTTGTACCGCAATCAGGGCGCCGACTTTAGCGGGCGGTTATCCTATAGCTGGCCAAATACCAAATGTGCTGACGCAATTAATACCCTCCCCCCACACATTCCTGACTTTCAGCAGCCAGAAACAGAGCAGAACTTAACCGGCGAACATACCCCGCTCTTTGCTTATGGCTACGGTTTGTCCTACGCACAACCGGGCCAGACCATGCCAGACCTTCCGCTGGATGCGCGTGATTATGATTGTTTTAGTACCAGCAGCACTCAGCAGGCACAATCACCACTCTACGTGTATGGGCCGGAGGCAAACAATGAATTCAGGCTGGTCGCAATGGGAGCATCCAATCAATGGCAACCGTTACCGGTCAGCTCCACGCCGGTCGTTCAGGGACAGGTAACCATTACCCCAATAGACCGCGATACACAGTATGACGCGGCAAATATCCGTTTCACCGGCAATGGTAGCGGTGATCACGCAACACAGGTTTTCCTGCAATATGCCCGCCCCGGTCTTGCCACTGACCAAAGTGCTCATATCAAAGCGGATTCCACCCTGCAATTTGATATCCGGGTCATTCAGGCACCGGACAATAACCTGATGCTCGGGCAACATACTGTTTTCCCCAAACGGGCAGAGTTTCGCTTTAATGACTTCCTGCCCGCAAAATCCGGGGAATGGTCAACCGTAAAAATCCCACTGAACTGCTTTCAGGAACATAATGTTGACCCCAACCACCCTTATGACATTAAAACCTTCAATACGCCCCTGCTGTTTTTTACCATCGGTAAAACCGAATTCGACCTGAGCCGGGTTCAGCTGGTACCGCGTAGTCTGGATGAGGCCGAGGATGCGATAACCTGTGCTGATATACGGTAGGTAATATGAGGAGCAGTGGACGATAGGCGGCTATATTGACCGGATGAATGTAACCGATAGATAGTTCAGACTAACGGTAAAACCGTTGATTTTACTTCATCGCCTCAGTTCACTATGAGTTAATACACACACGGTAGTTAATCCTCATCAGATACCAATAAGCGATGGCTACCCCACAAACCTCAGTCAGCAACGGGATTCCCCAGATCCCATACAGCAAAGGAAAACGGGAGCATTAAATGACCATTGACCAATTGGCATTAACCGTCATGTTCGCAGGCACCGTCTTATTTTTATTTTGTCTATCACCCTTATTCAGCATGTTATTACACAGCATCTGGTAAAACCGGAAAACTCCGTTGACCCGCAGCGCAGAACCCGGTAATCGTCCAGCAAGACAAATAGATTACCGGGTTTTAACCCGCTGTAAACTCAGCCCGTCTTCGATATGTTCCATCATTTTCTCAAAGGCTGCCACCGGATCACCGGACGCCACTACATCTACCAGCGCTTCATGATCACCCAGCGAGTCAGCCATGGCACCAGCATCAATCGAGGCAAATAACCGGAAAGAAGTACCACGGTTCCAGGTATTATCAAACATCTCCAGCAAATAGCGATTACCGCAGGCTTCAACAAACGCCCGGTGAATGGTTTGATTAGCTTTGAAATATGCTTTTACCGTGTGTTCGGTCAAACTCTCCGCATTCTGTATCTTCTGACGCAGCGTATCCAGTAACGCCGGAGAGTGATTCAGCGCCAGCATTCTTACCGCATAACACTCAATCGCCGCCCGGGCACGATAGATTTCTTCCGTTTCACGCTCAGAGATAATCCGGATCTTAAACCCGCCGCGTTTGGCGACTTCAATAATCTTTTCCTGTTCCAGCCGCAGCAATGCCTCACGCACCGGTGTACGGCTGATCTCAAATTGTTCAGCCAGTTTCTCCTGCACAATCTGATCGTTGGGCTGAATGACACCATTGTGAATCGCATCCAGCAGCTGATCATAAACCTGATCAGCCAGTCTTTTTTTAGGGGTCGATAGCGATTTAAACATGGTTGGGCAGCCTGCAATAAGGAGAGCGTCTTATACCGTACTTTGAATTTAATGTACAAAAACACCGGCACCGGGACTATCGCTCAAAACGGTTTATCCTCAGGCCGCAACGGGGTAAAAAGTGCTTGCGAAAAAGTGATTTTTGTATACTGTATACAGTATCCGAATCAAGGAGAAATAACAATGTGTGGAATAGCCGGACGTATACTCTCGTCTAGCGGCAATGTAGGTCGTGACCTTGTCGAATTAATGGATGCACAGGCGCACCGTGGCGCTGATTCCACCGGTTTTGCAGTATATGGCACGCCCATAGACACCGGTTATATTGTACGTGCGATGGGATTTGATCGTAGCGCTCTGTCAGCTGACCTGGAAGACTTTCTCAGCCTGTCACGTGAATATGGCGCCGATTTTATCAGCGAGCCAACCTGGGATGATTCGGAAGCTAAACATTACACCGTACGTATGGTGGTCAGTGACCCGGACAACATGGCGCGCTGGACACAGCAGGTTGATACCCTGTCCGACCGGCTGGAAGTGCAGTCCGTGGGCCGCTCGCTGGAAATTATTAAAGATGTTGGCGATGCCCGCGCGGTATCGGAAAAACACGGTGTGCACGAAATGAAAGGCACGCATGGTTTAGGTCACGCACGACTGGCGACAGAATCCGATGTACGCCCTAATGCCAGCCATCCGTTCTGGGCACGCCCCTTCCCTGATGTTGCCATTGTGCATAACGGCCAGATTACAGACTATTACACCTGGCGTGACCGGCTGGAACGACTGGGTTATCGTTTCCTGACTTATAACGACAGTGAACTGATTGCGGTCTGGGTATCCGATCAGATGAAACAGGGTTTGAGCATGGAACAGGCACTGCGTAAATCCATCAGCTCTATCGATGGCGTGTTTACCTATATGATTGCGCAACCGGACAGCATCGGGTTTGCAAAGGATAAATTTGCAATGAAGCCCCTCGTGGTCACTGAAATCGACAGTGAGATTTCCGCCGCTACGGAAGAACAGGCAGTACGCCGCATTTGCGAAGACGAAGTTGATATTATTAATTACGACGGCCCCAGCATGGTGGGCATCTGGCATCTCGGACAAACTGATCAAAGGCTGGCAGCATGAGTGAGGTAACCATAAACGCCGGACGCCGCCCGATCCGCGAAGTCCATGAGGAGATTCAGGCCGCCGCCAACGCTGGCCACGACATTATCGTCACCGAGACCCTGTCACGTCACAACCTTGGCGTGGGCCTGCCTGAAAACTGCAATATCCGCTTTGATGGTTCCGTTGGCTACTACTGTGGTGGCTTGAACACCGGAGCAACGATACAGATTGACCGCAACGCTGGCTGGGGTGCCGGTGAATCCATGTCTGCCGGGCATATTACCGTAAATGGCTATGCCGGGATGTCAGCGGGTGCAACCATGCGCGGCGGCACCATTCATATTAAAGGTGATGCCGGGCCACGCTGTGGTGTCGCCATGAAAGGCGGCAATATTATTGTCGAAGGTAAACTCGGTTACCAAAGCGGCTTTATGTCACACGGCGGAAAAATTATTGCGCTGAATGGGGCCGGAGAATCCTGTGCTGATGCCCTGTGGGAAGGCGAAGTCTGGGTGGCCGGCGATATTGGCAGCCTCGGCGTGGATGCCGTTGTTACTGAGCCCACAGCAGAACAGGTCGCAGAAGTTGATGCACTGTTAGCGCCTCTGGGATTGGTTGATTCCGCACGTAACTGGCGCAGAATTGTGGCCGGACAGCGCCTCTGGTACTTCGAAAGTAGGGATGCAAACGCATGGCTGATGATATGAGTGATAAAAACGAAAGTTACCAATACCCGTTTGAAATGGCGGAAGAACAAGACATTAAATTTGGCGATGGTGCGATTGAGGGACGCCCTGCAGGTGTGCCCGGCTCTTATGATCTGGGTGGTTCCACGCGCTGGACACCGGAAGCAATTTCAGAGGTACATGCACTGGCTCAGCTCGGGCGTTATCAGGTACGCGGCTATAATACCTTTAACAAGAGCATGCCGAACTTTGACGACCTGACTTTTGTCCCGGCAACGATGACCCGCTTACCGTTAGAAGGTTATCGGGAGAAATGCGACACCACGACAATTCTCGGGGGCGGTCGCGGTCTGGTGGAAAAACCGATCGAACTGAAAATTCCGATTTATATTGCCTCTATGTCCTTTGGTGCTTTATCCGCCAACGCAAAAGAAGCATTGGGACACGGCGCTTCAAAAGTCGGCACCATGACCTGTACCGGCGAAGGCGGCATGCTGGAAGAAGAACGCGCGGCCTCCAAACAGCTGGTGTATCAGCTTTCTCCCTCACGTTATGGCCTTGACCTCGATCACTTACGGCGGGCAAACGGTGTAGAACTGGTGGTTGGTCAGGGCGCAAAACCCGGTACCGGTGGCTTACTGTTGGGGATGAAAGTCTCCGAACGTATTTCAGAAATGCGCACTTTGCCATTGGGAGTGGATCAGCGTTCAACCTGCCGCCATCCGGACTGGCTGGGTGCAGATGATTTAGCAGTGAAAATTGAAGAACTGCGGATTGCCACAAATTACCAGGTACCGATTTTCATCAAGATGGGCGCCACACGGCCACGCTTTGATGTCGCTGTTGCCGCCAAAGCGGGCGCTGACGTTGTGGTAGTTGATGGTGCTGAGGGTGGTACCGGTGCCTCACCGGAACTGTTGCTCAATCACACCGGAATTCCAACCATGTCAGCAATTCGCGCTGCACGGGAAGCACTGGATGAATGTGGCATGTCCGGCAAGGTTACATTGGTGGCTGCCGGTGGCATTCGTTCCGGTGTTGATGCGGCGAAATGTCTGGCCCTGGGGGCGGATGCTGTCATGATAGGTAATGCTGCGATGATTGCACTGGGCTGTAACTCACCGCGTTATCTGGAAGACTACGAAAAACTGGGGACATCACCGGGCGCCTGTCACCATTGCCACACCGGAATGTGTCCGGTGGGTGTGGCGACTCAGGACCCTGAGCTGGAGCGGCGGATGAATGTTGCTGCCGGCGCTGAACGGGTTGCACGCTACCTGACTGCAATGACGATGGAGGTGACTTCACTGGCGAAGGCCTGTGGTAAATCGTCGGTGCATAATCTGGAACCGGAAGACCTGCGCGCTTTGTCATTTGAAGCATCGGCATTTACCGGGGTGAAAATGGCGGGGATTGACCGGGAATTTGATTGGGATACTATGCGTAAGGCCTGATCCACCGTTCAAATCTGGAGTCAATTTATGCTACAAGAAGTCGTCGAAGGGAAATGGATCGCCAGCTTTGCTCGCGTTTTCACCCTCAATGGCATAGAGAAAAGCACACCTGTCGCTATTGTCGCCGAAAGCCAGTCACGCCCGGTATTAATCAAACTTGCCGAGCTGGCCTGTTACCAGCTGGGTGCTGATTTTGCCACTATCACTCTGCCCTCACCGGAAATCACCACACCGGTACCAGTGCGCTCGACGGGGGCCAGTGATGCAATCCAGCACAAACGTTATGTGATAGAAGCACTGAAAAGGGTCGAGGTCGTGGTTGACCTCACAGTGGAAGGTTTATTGCACGCGGAAGAACTGGAAGAAATTCAGAGCGGGGGCGCACGCCTGCTGGTGATTTGCAATGAACACCCCGAAATTCTGGAGCGCTGTGAACCAACAGCAGAACTGGGTAAAAAGGTAATCACCGGCATCAAGATGCTGCATAAAGCCAGCACAATGCGGGTAACCAGTAAAGCCGGAACTGACCTGACAATTGATGTCCGGGATGCACCCTGTGGCGGAACCGCAGGTTTCTCGACACGGCATGCCGGGGTTTCTCACTGGCCCGGTGGTTTATGCCTGTGTTTTCCGGGAAAGAATACCGTCAATGGCACTATCGTGATGAATACCGGCGATATGAACCTGACATTTAAGGAATACCTGCGTGATCCGGTGACATTGACGGTGGAAAATGATTTTGTCACCGATATTGCCGGTGATAATCTGGATGCAGAATTATTTCGCAACTACATCGCATCCTGGGATGATCCCGGTGCTTATGGTTTCTCCCACGTTGGCTGGGGCATGAACCCGGCGGCACGTTGGGAATCGCTGGCGATGTACGATAAACGCGATATCCAGGCCACAGAGTTTCGTGCCTTTGCCGGTAATTTCCTGTTTTCCACCGGCTCTAATCAGTACGCCAATCGCTTTACACCAAGCCATTACGACCTGCCGATGCGCCATTGTACGATTACGCTGGATGATCAGGTGATTGTGAAAGAAGGTGTATTACAGGGCGAACTGGCCTGATAGTGCTAACAACATGAGCAACTCGCATACCGTCCACTGCCAACGTCACTTTTCTCAGCACGCTGACACTATCTGGCAGATCGTTCACGACTTTTACTCAGACTGGCATCCGTTTATTGAGCAGTGTGAACAGGAAGGCATGCAACCCGTGCGGCGCTTTACTATGCCCGGCAGTCTACAAATTTATCGGGAACAACTGACTTATTACAGTCATACACAGCGCTCTTTTCGCTATGTGATGCTCGAAGGCATTGCCGGAGTTGAACATTATCGGGCGGGCGTTGTTGTTGAAGAGAATAAGGATGGCTGCCTGTTGTCCTGGTGGGCAGATATTGCTGGAGATAACGATTTAGTACCGAAGGTGGCTAAAGGGACAGCGATGGTTTTTGAGGCGGGCTTTGATGAAATAGAAAGAAGAATCTCCCTCCCCTCCCCTGAGTCGCATTTAACAAGTAAAGCGAATGAAACGAAGGGGCAAATCCTCCGCACACAGCAGGATTTAACCGGAGAACACCCCGCTTTAAAACAGAAAAAGCAGAGAGAGGTTATACTTAATAACGCTCCTCCTGCCTTAGCGTGTACATACCACCCTTCCTCCAACAATCCGGACTGGCTCTGCCTGTTCCTCCATGGTATTGGTGGCAACCGTAGCAATTGGGATGAGCAGCTTTCTGTTATTGCAGGCATTATGCCTTGCGCCGCATTAGACTTACGTGGCTACGGCGACTCAGCTTTAGGCGCTGAGCAAACCACTGTTGAGGACTATTGCGCTGATATCCGGGTGATTGCACGCCACTTCGGCACCAAAAAACTGGTATTAGCCGGGCTGTCTTATGGTTCATGGATAGCCACTCACTTCGCGTTGAATTATTCGCAGGAACTTGCCGGTTTAAGCTTATGCGGTGGTTGCACCGGCATGAGTGAAGCACCGGATGCAGTGCGGCAAGGCTTTTTGCAGGCACGGCTGGAACCGATGGACGCCGGGCAAACGCCTGCTGATTTCGCAGATAATGTCGTACAGATTATTAGCGGGCCGGAAGCAACAGCAGAACAGCAGACCGCAATGCGAAATTCCATGGCAGCGATCCCATCGGCGACCTACCGTGATGCCTTACATTGCTTTACCCACCCACCCGGACAGTTTGATTTTGCACAACTGGCCTGCCCGGCTTTATTGGTGACGGGTGAGCATGACAAACTGGCCCCGCCGGAGGAAATCGCCGGGGTAGCGATACGCATGGTGGAAGCCAATCGTGCTGAAACAATGCCTTTACCTGACATACAGTTCGAAATTATTCCTAATGCCGGACACATGGCCAACCTTGAACAACCTTCAGCTTATAATCAGGCATTAGCAGGCTTTCTCAACCGCATAACACCATGTTAGTCAACGAGAAAATCCATCAGAATTCCCCTTATCGGGCAAAAAACCTTTTCAACTTACGGTAACATCAGGTGCCGGAAATGACAGGGAATTGATGGGAATCAGCGTTTTACCGGTAACAGCAAAAAACATAAGCCTTTGATTTAAAATCAAAAACAAATACTAACCGTTAGTTGCAATTTCACGCAGTTGTTTCGTGAACCAGATAAGCGGCATAGCTTTTAGTTCACTTTGAAATTAGGATGTAACCAGTTCATTAATAACATTTAATCCCCCAGTTAAATAACAACAAAAAGGAAAAGCCCCAATGAAACTGCAAACCAATATCGCTATTGCTACCTTAATTTCTCTGACTATTGGCACAACGGCTATTGCCGATACAGCGGGTGACAGCCAAACAGTCTCTGTCACTATTCCATCGGTAAAATTACTTGATGTAAAAGCAGCCTCAGGCACATCGACTGCAGCGGATGAGGCAGCTGCCTTGGCCTTTACTCTGGTAGCACCAACCATCGCAGGTGAAAACTTTGTGGCGGATACCCACAACGGCTTTTTTGATGTGACTTCCAATGTTGCCTCCGGTGGTGCCACTACACGTAAAATTACGGTTTCAGCCGACACACTGGGTGAAGGGTGGAAATTAGACCTCGATGCAACCGGGGCAACGAACGGAACCGGGGCAAGCGTTTCTTTTACCAACGCTGATGTCGCCGCGAAAGACCTTGTGACTGCTATTGGTAACGAAGCAGGCAAAGATAATGCAATTACTTACACCTTCGGCCCGGAAAGCGCGACGATTGTACCTTCCTACACCGGCCTGGACGGTACTTCCAGCGAAGATATCACGCTGACTTTTACCCTATCTGATGATGCTTAAACGCCAGAAGCTTCCGGCACAGAAATAATCTTTATCCGGAAGTTAAACCCAGCCCGGTTTCTGCCAACCATCAGAAACCGGCACAAAACTCACCAGCCATAATACAAAAAGAACAAGGTGAATCATGAACAGGAATGATGTTATCCGGGCAGGCATATTGTCTATGCTATCAACACCGGTATTTGCGATTACGCTGACTGTGACTGATGCCAATATCCCTTCCACCGCACTCGGCACGCTTAACACTGCCGGAGAGTATTTCAGCTCCTCCGCAGAAAGCAGCAGCTCCTCATCTACTGCCAGTATTGGCAGTGCCCCGGCAGTGCCTGTTGTCAGTAATAGTGAATGCGGTGCGACTGACCCCGCCTGGAAATTAACCGCCAATCTCAATACTTCAGTTCCCGGACTCACCATCAGAGTCAGACGCACTGACAATGGTACGGGCGGGACACTGTACAGCGGACTCAGCTACATCACCTTAAGCCCTGTCACAACCACCTTATTCTGTGGCAGTGGTGACGTCTCAGATATCGATTTGCAATTCCAGATAGACAGTCTGGATGTTGGCGATGGTTATGGCACCAAAAACTGGATCGTTGATTACACCGTGGAGACTCTGTAAATGTTAAAAACCTGTTTTCTTTCCGGCTTGCTGAGCTTTGTACTCATCCTCAGTCAGACCGCTCATGCCACCCTGCTGGTAAACGGTGAACTGACCCATGAATACCAAACAACGTCAGGTCAATATCTGAATGGCCTGCTGGAAGTACATAATGCCGGGCCTTACCCGAAACACCTGAGAATCAGCCAGGGCGACCTGCATCCAAACGGCCATAGCTATTCACATGACCGTTCAAACCGTTCCTGGGTTCAGCTCAGCGAAAATCAGGTACTACTTCAGCCCGGTGCAACAAAACACATTGCTTACAATGTATCGGTTCCGCAGGGCTTAGGTTCCGGTACTTACTGGAGCACAATCAATATTGAGCCGCTCAAAGCAGATCCACACACTCAGCAAACCCAACAGCACGGTACAGTAAGCTTCAGGGTAAAACAGCGCCTGCGCTACACCATCAACATAATGACCCACCTCGGCAGAGGCGACTCACGCATCTCGTTTCAGGCACCACAAATCATGCACAATAATCACGGCATGAAATCCCTGCGGCTCGGACTGGTTAACAACGGTCAGTTTCACAGTCGCCCTGAAGTTAGTGCCGAAGTATTTGATATGCAGGGAAATACACTGGGCACATTGTCCGGCAACAAACGTGGCCTATACCCCGCCGCTAATAAACAGTTTGAAATCCCTTTGCAAAACCTGAGTCCGGGCCAGTACAGGGCACTGATTCTCGCCAAAGATACAAAAAACGGCAGAGTGTTTGGCGCTGACATGAATCTCACTATTCACCCCTGAGAGGTTAAGGCTAATGTGGGCTGGTACAAAAAAATTAATAATAAGCTGGTTCAAAGGGTTACTGTTATTGTTACCGGGCCTGTTGATTTTTGTAAGTTCTGCCGCCATTGCAGATGACCGCCTGCGTATTTTACCTCTGGAACGCCAGTTAATTGCCGACCAGCGCGGCATCATCAGCTTACGGTTTGAAGTGGAAAACCGAACCGGGGTGGCGCAGGAAGTTTATGAAAAAATGCAGCTACCCCCACGGTGGAATCTCATTACCACCCCCGCACCTTTTTTCCTGCAACCCAATCAGCGGGAAATCCGCTTATTGCATATCCTGATACCGGGTGACAGCCCGGCAGGAAGTTTTCCGGTAACTTACCGGCTTGCTTCAACCAGCGATAATAACCTGCAACAGCTTGAAACGGTCACCATTACCATTGCCAGAAAAGCCAGCAATCAGCTGGACGAAGTCAGCAGACCGCCAAACCTGTTACCCGGCGAAAGTTACGAAGTACTTTTTCAGCTGTTTAATACCGGTAATACCACACAAACCTATAGCGTAAGGGTTCGCAACAGTGACGGTACAACACAAAACCTGGGAACGAACACCATCAATTTAACACCTAACGGCTCAGAGACGATTACAGTAAAAGGAAGGATTCCGGATGACTTCCGGCCCGATAACCATCAGTTTGAATTAGCCGTCTACAGCAACGATGAATCACTGGAGAGACAGGTTTCCATACCGGTAATTTCGCTTAACCCGGAAGGTGTCGGCACCCACCACGAGCTACAGGGTGAATTGCGATTGGGATTTTCTGCCACAGACAATGAAGAACCCACCGATTATAACACCAGCGTCGAATACAAGGCCCGTGGTTCATTAGATGCTGATGGCAATCACCAAATTGCTGTACAGGTAAATTCAGGCTACCGCTCATCCGATCCCTATCAGGGAATGGTTCAGCAATACAAACTCGCCTACGAACATGAAAACTGGCAGGCAAAAGCAGGCCACCAGAATTTCTATACTGACAGATTAGTTGGCAATCACATCAATGGTGAAGGTATAGAAATAGCATACCGGCCTAAAGATAAGAATGGCCTGTCTACCCGCAACGTGCGTGCTTTTTACGCCGAAAGCCATGATGATGCAGAACAATCAGAAAAGGCGATGGCTTTAGTCGCCAAACACCGCTTTACTGATCAGCAACTTGAAGTAGGTGCCACGCTGTTACACCATGAAACCAACCCCGGACAAGCTGATAAAACCGAAAAAGACATTGCGGGTCTCAATGCACGCTGGAGCGGCGAAGCTGCAAATCTTTACGCGGGTGTTGCCCACGACGGGGAGCATCAGGCAGTCGGGCTTGAAGGCAATGTTCATCAGGGCAATATTTCAGCCAACCTGAGTTATTTACACAGTGACCCGGAATTTCAGGGGGCAAACCCTGATGGAGAGCGCATTTATCTCGCCAGCCAGTGGCGGCTGGACGAGCGCACCCGCATTAATGCTTCCGCCCGTGAGACGCGCACTAATCTGGCCGCAGATAACAGCCATGAAATCCGTAGGGATACCGAACACCAGGTTCGCCTCAACCGTTCTTTAGGCCTGCACAATCAAACGCAGATTGGTGTCGGTTTACGACAGCGCCATAACCGGGATATGCGCGACCAGCCAACCACTAACCATGAAATCCATACCGGATTGCTTAGTTACCAGCACAAGCTGGATGCCATTAATATCAAAGCGCAACTCGAAGCGGGTAAACGCCGGGATCAGATTTCCGGTCAGCCCAACAGCGAAACCAAAGGTTCCCGGCAACAACTCACAATGAGTTGGAGACCAGACCGGAAAACGCTTTTTTCCACCGATTTTAATCGGCAAAAGGGGTTAGACAACGACTACGAGGCCCGTTCACTAGGCATTCGTGGCCAGTACCAGCTGGATAATAAAACCAAACTGTCCGGTTATATCCAGCACCACTTTGGTGAACAGGAAACCTCTACCCGCGCTAATGTAAAACTGGACAAAGAACTGCATCAGCAACGCCGGATCAGTGTCCAGCTCACTCACCAACAGAACAACGGCTCAGCCACAACGCAGGATAAGGAAAAAAGCCTGTACATTGACTATGTTATGCCTCTGGATGTCCCGTTAAGACGCCGAACAGATATTGCCACTGTTTGCGGCCGCATGGTACATGCACACTCAAACACGCCTGCTGCTGCCATGGTCTTACAACTTGGGCCACATACAACCGTCGCTGATAGAAGAGGGAGATTCTGTTTTCCAAATGTTCTGGCCAAAACCTACCAACTGCAACTCGATATTTCCCGGTTAAAAGGAGAAAGCTATATTCTGGGTATGGAAGGTACATCACGCACGGTTACACTCGACCCCGGCGAAGAACAAAACTTGAAAATCACCCTGCACCCTGCTGCCCGGGTACAGGGTATGTTGCGGCGTCTTGAAATTGACCTTGAAACCGCTTTGGTGAACAACCCTCATCTCAAAGCCGGTGCGGGAATCACCAATATCACCATGAACCTGACACCAATCGATCACCCGCATTTGAAACCGCTCAAACGTGTCACGGATGCACAGGGTAATTTTAATATCCTGGGAATCCCTCCGGGTAAATGGCGACTGAGCGTTGCCAACCCGGAAAAATTGCCTAAACATTATTTTCTGGAACAGAATAACTGGGAACTTGACTTACAGGCAGGCCAAACCGAAACCCTGAGTATTAACGCTGTGCCCGCACAACAGCATATTGAAAAAACCGGGCCGGGCGGTGGCTTTTCTGTCGAAGGATAATGCTCTGATTCAGGGCAAACACATTGCCGGGCCATTCAATGCACTGCATCCGGCCCAACCACGGTCGTCAACAATATGGTGACTAACAAGATACTCAATCCTGTTAAGCCCTCCAGCAATATGGAACGCTGTAGGCGAAGCACTGCGGCCTGATCTGTGAGTTGCGGTACCAGCCGCCATTTATGCCAGACCGCAAAGCTCAGCATTACAGCAACCAGCCCCATCTTTGCCAGTAGCAAAAGACCGTAAGGCGTACTTATCAATTCACTTACGCTGCCCAATAGCTGGTAAGCCAGCACCACACCACACACCAGTAATACCGCAACAAGCCCCATAGCAATTCTGCCAAACCGGTACATGAGCTGCTGCAAAACCTCAGGATTAGCATTATGCTGATTGGCATCACGGCAGGCCTGCCACAGCGGCAGCAATGAACCAATCCAGCCCAGTGCAATCAGCACATGAAGGCTGATTAAAAGCCGTGCTATCAAATCCAGCTCTGCGGTGTGGCCAATTAAGCTATAAGAAAAAGCCAGTAACAAACTGCCGGTGCCTGCTATCAACACCAGTAATAAACGGCGGAGGTCACTATTCGTAAGTGATGATGCATTGAGTGCATTGCGGCGGGCTAACAAAGATGCACACAGCATGAGTGACAACGCACAGATTCTGAAAACCACACTGCTGCCAACCGGCGAATCCCAAAGCATAGCCACATACATGGCATCAAATAACCCGCCCCACCCACTCTCAGCAAAGCTGCCGACCTGCGCAAAAAAATTCATGGCCACAGCAACCAGAGCCAGCAGCACGCCTGTCAGTATGTAGCGTCTGATAGCGTTGCTCAGTTCAGGCTGTTCTCTTATCAACATCAGGCTAAACCAACCGCCAATCACAGCAGCACTGCCAAGGTAAACCAACAGCTTACTAAACAGCCCCAACAGTGGTATCAGGGTTTCACTCATCGAACTGCTTCAAAACAGAGTTCATTAGTTATGCTCACCTGCCACCAGCCGGGGCACAATCCGGCTTCCACTCACCATATCATCACTCAAACACTGAACCTGCCGGATAATCACTAAATACACCCACTACTTCACCCTCTTTATACCCAAGTACCTGGAAAGCATCAGACTCACGCCCCGGCACTTCCATACCCGGAGAGCCTATTGGCATACGCGGCACAGTCAAACCGGAAATATCCGGCTTTTCCAGCAACATCCGCTTCAGATCCTGAGCCGGAACATGCCCTTCAACCGCATACCCATCGACAAAAGCAGTGTGGCAGGAACCCATGCCCGCCCCCAATTTAGCCCGCTGTTTATATTCCAGCATATTACCGACATCATGCGCTTTAACCGTGAAACCGTTTTTCTCAAGATGACTTACCCAGGCTTTGCAGCAACCACAGGTCGCACTTTTATAAACTGTCACTACCGGCAGTTCACCACCCGCTTTCTGAATCAGCACCGCAAAAGTAAACTCCCCCTTGATCTTGTGTGAGTCACCACTCATGGCCAGCCATTTCACCCGGTATGTACCGGCAGCTAATACCGGTAATTGAACCGTGAAAGTGTCCATCTTATCGGATGAAGGTTTAAAACCTGTTTCCAACGGCTCCTGTGCTGTATTAGTCAGCACCAGCTTCATCAGCCGCACCTGCTGATTGAACTTCAGTACGACCTGCTTAGGCACCTCGCTGAGCTGCTCCTGATGCGCTGGCTCCGATGACAGCAGTTTGCTATGACT
>JBMZDK010000075.1:0-15564 GCA_049614265.1 Thiolinea sp. | reverse complement strand
CATGACGGCGCTGCTAAGTACTACAAAGAGCGTAACTGGGAATAAATTTCTCGCGCACTTCCAGTGCCACCTGCCCAACAGCAGGTGGCACTACTGTCAGGAGCACTGTTGAGTTCTGAAAGCGTAAATAGTGATTACTTCCCGACACAGGTTTGTGGTCAGCTTCCGGGCTGGCTATAAATCACCCCACAAGGCACAACAACCCAATCCTGCGCTGGTATACCCTCAGACATCAGATGCAGACAGCTATAAAATTGCTTGCCCCTTCCCCACTACAGGAGCCAATCATGTCAACACAAGAAGAACGTTCCGGTGTAGAAATCGATGACCACCAGCAGAAGCTGGAAGAATTTGCAGCTATTGACAGCGGCGGTCGCAATGCGCTCGGCACTGCAGGTATCATTGTGGCTGTCGTTGCTTTCATCTGGTCCTGTTTCCAGCTTTATATTTCTTCCAGTATTCCCTACTGGTTAACAGAAAATTTCGGCGTTAATGTCGTTTTTAACAGTTCAGAATCCCGTGTCATCCATCTGGCTTTTGCGATGGCATTAACCATGCTGTCCTACCCCTTATTCAAAAAAAGCCCGCTGGATAAAATTCCGGTGTATGACTGGGCATTAGCCATTATCGGTGCTGCCACCTGTTTTTATCTTATCGTTTTCAAACTTGATATAGCCGCCCGCGCCGGTTTACCAACCACAGCAGATCTGGTGATGTCAGCAGTCGGCATGCTGGCATTAGCCATTGCGGTCTATCGTTCACTTGGCCTGCCAATGTTGATCGTAGCGGGGGTATTTGTTTTTTATGTATTCTTTGGGCACCTCAGCTGGATGCCGGAAGCCGTGCAATGGAAAGGAGCTTCATTTGGTAAAGCAATGTGGCATTACTGGATGCAGGGAGAAGGTGTATTCGGTGTTGCGCTGAGTGTATCCGCCTCCATGATTTTTCTGTTCGTGCTATTTGGCGCTCTGTTGGAACAGGCTGGCGCCGGGAACTATTTCATTAAACTGGCTTTCGGTTTGCTCGGCCACCTGCGGGGCGGCCCGGCCAAAGCCGCAGTGGTAGCTTCTGCGTTAAGTGGCATTTATTCCGGCTCTTCTATTGCCAATGTGGTAACTACCGGGACTTTTACTATTCCGCTAATGAAACGCACGGGTTTTTCCGCTGAAAAATCCGGTGCTGTCGAAGTTGCCTCTTCTACCAACGGTCAGCTCACGCCCCCCGTCATGGGCGCTGCAGCATTCCTGATTTCCGAATTCACCGGCATCAGTTATCCCGAAGTGATCAAACATGCCTTACTGCCCGCGTTAATCTCCTATATCGCACTGGTTTATATCGTGCATCTGGAAGCATTAAAATTAAACTTAAAAGGCATGGAGCGCCCCCCCAGCCACTTAAGTGCAATGCAAAAATTAATCGGCTTCCTGTTTGGTTTTATCAGCTTCATGTTACTCGGCGCACTGGTTTACTGGGGACTGGGCTGGGTGAAAACCGCTTTTCCGGGCATGACTCTGCTCACAGCTGCCGGTATTTTCCTGTTTGCCTATCTGGTACTGATTGCCATTGCAGCAAGACGCCCTGACCTGGAAGTGGATGATCCTGATGCACCTCTGCTGGAATTACCTAAGCCAGGTGCTGTGGCATTAACCGGTCTGTACTTCGTGTTACCAATCATTATTCTGCTGTGGTGCATTTTGCTGGAACGCCTGTCACCATCCCTGTCTGCTTTCTGGGCAAGCGTGGCAATGATCTTTGTTGTACTAACGCAGCACAGCCTGAAATCCCTATTTCGGGGCAAAATCACCTTTGTAGCTGACCTTTGGCTGGGGCTTAAAGACTTCTGGCACGGCATGATTTCCGGAGCACGCAGCATGATGCCGATCGGGGTGGCTACCGGTGTCGCTGGTATTATTATCGGCACGGTATCACTCACCGGTGCACATCAGGTTGTTGGCGAGTTTGTTGAATTCCTCTCCGGCGGCAATCTGATTCTTATGCTGGTACTGGTTGCAGTCATGAGCCTGATTCTGGGTATGGGACTCCCGACAACAGCGAATTATATTGTGGTTTCCTCCCTCATGGCTCCGGTTATTGTCAGTGTCGGCGCGCAATCCGGCCTGGTAGTCCCCTTGGTTGCAGTGCATATGTTTGTATTCTATTTCGGCATTCTCGCCGATGATACACCACCTGTGGGCTTAGCCGCCTTTGCAGCATCCGCGATTTCCGGCGGTGACCCGATCAGAACCGGTCTGCAGGGCTTTGCCTACGATGTGCGTACTGCGCTGCTGCCGTTTTTGTTCATCTTCAACACTGAATTACTATTGATTGATGTTGGGTTAGCAAAAGCCATTTTTGTCTTTATGGTCGGCGTTGTGGCCATGTTATTGTTTGCTGCAGCAACACAGGGCTATTTTATTGCCAAAAGCCGTATTTGGGAATCCATTGCCCTGCTCCTGTGTGCTTTCACTTTATTCCGCCCCGGTTTCTGGCTGGATCAGGTGCAACCACCGTATGTGGAAAAGCCCGGAGTAGAAATCACCCAACTCGCAGCCGATCAGGAAAAGGGCCAGCCATTACGTTTACAGGTTGTTGGGCCTGATTTTGATAATGTCGATAAAATGACACAAATTACCCTGATGGCGAATCTGGGTGATGAAGGTGACGGTGCAGCCCGCCTCGATAAAGCCGGTCTGATGGTGATGGAGGAAGATGGCATCGCTAAACTGGATGAGCCAATGGCAGGCACCCCGTTCTTTACCACAATGCAAATGTTTGACTTCTATGCCGATGAACCGGTGAAAGTCAGTAAAGTGGAACTACCGGCTGACAGAATGCCGAAAGAGGTATTTTATCTACCCGCAATTCTGCTGTTATTCATTGTGGTTTGGTTCCAGCGCCGCAGGCAAACACAACCTGCTTTCTGGGGAAAATAGGATTGGACAAGGCTTGATTCCTACCCTTTAGTACTAAATATCTGGTGATGGTCTGTCACCGGATATCTTTTCAAACCGGCTGAACATAGCTCAGCCGTTCACCACGCGCTGACAATTCCCGGAAATACGTATCAACCGCCTGCGCCTGTCCGGCAGTACTTTCTTCCCGGTACATAGCCTGACGAAAAGCATTGCCATTGTGTAAACCGTTGGTATACCAGGCGATGTGCTTACGTGCTATGCGGCAGCCCGAATATTCTCCATAAAACCGGTAAAGCTCATCCAAATGCCCCAGTAGCACTTCATGGACTTCCGTCACTTCCGGAGGAGCCGGAACATCCCCTGTTTTCAGGAACGACAGCGTTTCACGAAAGATCCACGGCCTGCCCTGTGCAGCCCGGCCAATCATGACGCCATCCGCTCCGGTTTCATCCAATACCTGTTTTGCTTTCTGCGGACTATCGATATCACCATTAGCAATCACCGGAATCCGGATATTACGCTTTACTTCACGGATCAATTCATACCGCGCAACGCCTTTATACATCTGCGCCCGGGTACGACCGTGAACCGCCAGCGCTGAGATTCCGGCCTGTTCAGCCATTTCAGCAACGCGCAGTATATTTTCTTCACCCTCAGCAAAACCCAACCGCGTCTTCAGCGTTACCGGCACATCAACCGCGTCTACCACAGCTTCCAGAATCCGTTGTACCAACACCTCATCTTTCAGCAGAGCGGAACCGGCCAGTTTGCGACATACTTTTTTTGCCGGACACCCCATATTAATATCGACAATCTGCGCACCATTTGCTACCTGGTAACGGGCTGCCTGTGCCAGTTGTTCCGGCTCTGATCCCGCAATCTGGGCAGACACCGGTGCCAGTTCACCATCAAAATTTGCCCGGTAAAGGGATTTTTTCTGTGCATACAGTGTTGCATCTGCGGTCATCATTTCGCTTACCGCATGCCCCGCTCCAAAGTGTTTGCATAATGTCCGGAAAGGTCGGTCGGTTACCCCTGCCATCGGGGCAACAATCAGCGGGTTATCAAGAGTGTACGGGCCAATTTTCACAATGGTTTTGTTGCAGCAGACAATAATTTACCAACAGTGCTGTTGAAGAATAAGAATGGTGGCGATCATAAGCAGCATAGCGAACGTTTTCAATATCCATTATCAAACCCGGGCAACAGGTTATCGCTTTGGCGCTTAATACGAGTCTGGCCCGGCTTTTTTCCGCCCGGCCTTAACTTCACTGCGCTTCTTCTTACCAGCCAGCCTTCGTTTTGTTGCGCCTCGCGTTGGCCGGGTGGGTCGTCGTTGCTTTTGTGTTGTAGTTGCGTCCAGAATCAGCTCTTTCAGTCTTTGTAATGCCTGCAGACGATTTTTCTCCTGGCTGCGCGATTGCTGCGCTTTAATTACAATAATACCCTCACCGGAAATACGCTGATCACCATAATTCAGTAGCTTTTGTTTGAAATTCTCCGGTAATGAAGAGGCATGAATATCAAATCGCAGATGAATCGCCGTTGATACTTTATTGACGTGCTGGCCACCACTGCCTTGGGCACGAATCGCATTAAAGGTGATCTCCCCGGTCGGAATACTGATATGTGGTGTTATCTCAAGCATATTGCCGAGTCTACCAGAAGCGTCACACAAAATGACTCAAAGAGCAGAATCACTCTGACTTCTCAAGCCTATAACAAGTTATCGGTTCCAGTAGTGGCGATGTTTTTCACGGTATTTCTGTATCAGAACCTTGCCATCATTTTGCGGAAAATCGACCCTGACTGCACCACTATCAGCCGTGTTCAACAGCTTAATTCCCCATTGCTGATAACGTTTGCGCACTGAAGGATGCGGATGGTGAAAGCGATTACGGTAGCCCGCTGTTACCAACGCTAACTCCGGCTCGACACGCTTTAAGAATGCGGGAGACGACGATGATTTACTGCCATGATGAGGTACCACTAATACATCAGCTTTCAACTGTCCCTTCAGGCTTTTACTCAATGCAAACTCAGCAGGGCGTTCAATATCTCCGGGCAACAATAAACTATGCTGCTGATTCGTAACTTTCAACACACAGGAACGGTTGTTACGCTTTTTATGAGAATAAGTTGTATCAGGGTGCAATACTGTAAAAGTGACCCCATCCCAACGCCATTGTTGCCCGGCCTGACAGGGCTGTGGTTTATAAGCCCATAGCAGACCTTCAGCACCACTCAGTAATTGCCGAACCGGTAAGGTATCCAGTATCGCAGTGGCACCACCGCTATGATCATTATCAGCATGAGACACCAATAACGTATTAACCTGCTGGTAACCGTGAGAGTACAACCACGGTAACACTACGAGGCGCCCGATATCAAAGCCGTCATTAGATTTTGGCCCGGCATCATAAACCAATACATGGCGCTGCGTTTCTATCACTGCCGCCAGCCCCTGCCCCACGTCCAGCATGGTTAGGCGAAATGCTCCCGCTTCCGGGCGTAGCGGTTGCCAGAAAAATATCGGTAGCAACAATATCAACCCCAACCATCGCCCTGGCATTCCCTTTGGCATAATCAGCAATACAAATCCCGCCATGGCAATCAACACCCATACCAGAGGAGTCTGTGGTAATTGCAATGCTGACCAGCTAAAACCAGCCAAAAACTCCAGCACAGTAAATAACGCCTGTAAGACCCAGGCTGCTAATTGCCAACACTCACCAGCAAGCCACTGGCTCACCGGCAACAGTACAACACCAGCCAACACTAACGGCACGACCAGTAAGCTCACTAACGGTACGGCAATTAAATTAGCGGGCGCTGACATTAAAGAAACACTGCCAAACAGACTCGCAGTGAGAGGAATCATTCCTAATGAAAGGCCAAGCTGGATCAGAATAATCAGGCTTTTGCTACGTCGTTGAATACTGCGCTGACTTAATAAGAAAATCATCAGAACCGACAGAAAAGACAGCCAGAATCCTGCCGATAAAGCTGCCAGCGGATCCAGCAATAATACGGCTAATAAGGCCAGCCCCAGCGTTTGTGTAAACGGTATTGTACGGCGTAATAACAACCCCAGCATAATGACTAACACCATTACCAGGGCACGCTGCGTTGGCAAAGTCAGTCCGGCTAATAAGGCATAAACAATCGCCAGCAACACACCAAGCACCGCCCCCGCAATATTGACCGGCATGGTGAGATACAAGCGGGGAAACAACCACCAAATCATACCCGTCAGAAAGATGCCAAAGCCAGCCACCAAACCAATATGCAGCCCGGAAATCGCCACCAGATGGCTGGTGCCGGTGCGTCGTAACACTTCCCATTGTTCCGGGCTAATATCATGACGCCAGGCCACCGCCAATGCTGCGACAATACCCTGCATTGGCACTGTACCCAGCTGATCCTGTATCGCAGTCAACACCTGTTGGCGAATCAGATTTATATTGCCTGGCTGACTCCCGGTAAGTAAACGATTTTCAGCTGATTTACGCACATAGCCTGTCGCTATAATTCGCTGACTAAACAACCATTTTTCATAATCAAAACCACCGGGATTCATAAAACCGCTGGGCTGTTTAGCACGAATCCGTAACTGCCATTGTTCACCTGCTTTTATATTTTCCGGAAAATGCCGGTACCACCCTATTCTAATCTTGCCCTGGAGAGTGACTGCCTGCTTGGTTTCAGCCACATAGGCTTCTCTGGTTTCAAGGATAAAACGCACTCCCTTTTCCTGATAGACAGGGATATCCTGTATAACTCCTTGTACCAGAATGTCTTTCCCTTCCAATGATGGTGGGATTCTCGCCCCGGATAACTGGCTGGCATGCCAGAAAGCCCAACAGAAACCCAGCGCTAAAAACAATCCTGCTCCAGCCAACCGGTAATGCGCCCTGATAGTACAGGCTATTGAAATCATTAAGATTAGCCCTATAGCTAACAGAGCATTCTCAATAGGTGGTAACCGGGAAAAAGAAAATAAAACCAATGTCCCGGCAAAAAAGCTCAGTGAAAAGCCGGGGGAAAGGATGCGCATATAAGCAAAACCATGGATAATGTCAGTAATTCTTGTTATTAACTGTCCAGCTGAATGCCGAAGCAATTCTTCAAAAGGCTCGCGCCGCACCCTGAAAAAATTAAAAAGAACAGGTGGCTGAGCTGGTTGGGCAGCGCTCTGCATGACCCGCGCTTATGGCACTTTAACCGCCACAATATTGCCGGAGCCTGTGCACTTGGTCTGTTCTGCATGTGGATCCCCTTCCCGCCCCAAACGGTGATGGCTGCAATTGCTGCAATTTTTATTCGCGTCAATCTGCCGTTATCAGTGGCGCTGGTTTATGTTACCAATCCGATCACCATTCCCCCGATGTTTTATGGGGCCTATAAGCTGGGCGCCGTCATTCTCGGTGAAAAGGTGCAGGCTATCGAATTTTCGCTGAGTGTTGACTGGCTGCAAAGCACCATGGAGTTAATCTGGCAACCATTATTATTAGGCCTGTTAATTGTTGCCACCTTATCCGCCCTGTTAGGTTATTACGGGGTGCACATGTTATGGCGCCTGCATATCATCCAGAGACTCAAAGCCCGCCGCCAGCGCCGGTGCTCACATTCTGATCCTGCTGACGCTAAACAGAAACAAAATTCCCCGGACGATTAGGCTGCCGCCAGATTTCCTTCCTGCAACTGATACACTGAATCCATACGCTGCGCCAATCCAAGATCATGAGTTACAATCACAAACGCGGTGTGTAATTCATCATTTAATTCCTGCATTAAGCCAAACACCTGCTCCGCCGTATTCTGATCCAGATTACCGGTTGGCTCATCTGCCAGCACGGCATCAGGTCGCGTTACCAGTGCCCGCGCAATTGCCGCACGCTGTCTCTCACCACCGGATAACTGGCCGGGCTTATGGCCGAGACGCTGCCCCAAGCCAACTTTATTCAGCATATCCTGAGCCTGATCGCTGGCATCCTGAACACTATTGCCCCGAATCAACAGTGGCATCGCTACATTTTCCAGCGCTGAAAACTCCGGTAACAGATGATGAAACTGATAGATAAAACCCAGTGAACGGTTACGCAGCTGCCCGCGGGCAGTGTCCGACAGCTTATCCATACGCTGCCCCATCACTTCCACATGCCCCGTGCTGGGCAAATCCAGTCCACCCAGTAAGTGCAACAACGTGCTTTTACCACTGCCGGAACTACCCACAATAGCGATTTTATCCCCGGCATGGATAGTCAGATCAACCCCGTTTAGCACGGTAACATCAAGCTGTCCTTCCTGAAAGCGCTTGCCAAGACCCGCGCACTGAATCACCACCTTATTCTCATCTGAGGCTGAATCATTGAGAGAATAATCACCACCTTGTTTATTCATAGCGTAAAGCCTCTGCTGGTTGTACTTTAGATGCGCGCCAGGCCGGATAAAGGGTGGCAACAACAGACATTAACAGGGAACAAAAAGCAATCAGGGCAACATCAGCATAATTGACCCTGGATTCCAGCTCGCTGATAAAATACGTGTCAGGTGAAATAAAATCGGTATCAAACAGACGTTCAATAAACGGCACAATAACATCCAGGTTTGCCGCCAACAACAAGCCCAATAAAACGCCAATCGTCGTTCCAATGACACCAATCAATGTGCCCTGCACCATAAAGATTTTCATCACCCGTCCCGGCGATAATCCCTGGGTACGTAAAATAGCAATATCCGCCTCTTTATCTGTCACCACCATCACCAGCGTGGATACCAGATTGAAAGCCGCCACCGCAATTATCAGCAGCAGAATAATAAACATCACTGTCTTCTGCATTCTGATGGCAGTGAATAAACCGGCATTCTGGTATGTCCAGTCACTGACCCAAATGGCAGGAAATGCAGGGCCTAAGCCATTCAGAATGTTCTCACCAGTCTGTGGCCCCAGATTAGCATCAGACAAACGCACCCGCAGGCCGGTAATTTGCGCTGGCATATCAAACACCTCAGCCGCATCGGCAATATGGATGTAAGCAAACCCTTTGTCATACATCTGCATATCGATGCGGAAAATCGCTTTCACGATAAAACGTCGCAATACCGGTAACTCGCCACCCGCGAGAATATCTGCCGGTGGACTGATCAGTGTGACGGAATCACCAATAGTCACACCTAACTCTTTCGCCACCACAGCCCCTAAAGCAATACCATAGCTGCCCGGTGTCAGTTCGTTCATATCACCTTGTTCGATATGCTCAAACACCGCTGCAACTTCTTTTTCCATCTCCGGCATAATCGCCTGTAACAATACACCCCGTGCCTCATCCCCCTGATTCACCATTACAGATTTCTCGATAAAAGGGGCAACACCGGTTACTGCAGGAAACTGCATTATCTCATCACGCATCGCCTGCCAGTCGCCATCATTAACTAAACCGTCAGTTTCTGAAATTGTGACATGTGCCAGCATACTGAGCATACGTTCCCGCATCGCCTGCTCAAAACCATTCATCACCGACAACACCGTAATCAGCACTAATACGCCAATCGCAATGCCAATCATGGAAGCCAGGGAGATAAAGGAGACGAAACGACTTTGCCGCCGTGCACGGGTATAGCGCAGGCCAATGAACAGTTCCAGCGGCTGAAAAACTTTATTCATAGCGCAGAGACTCCGCTGGTTGTACCTTTGATGCACGCCAGGCTGGATAAATTGTCGCTAACACCGAAAAAATCAGGGCAGCGGCTGCAATCCAGCTAACATCACTCCAGTGTAAATCGGAGGGAATTTCACTGATATAAAAGACTTCTTCCGGAAAAATCTTCCGCCCGATAATGCCTTCTATTACCGGCACTATGCTGTCAATATTCAGCGAAAGCAGCACTCCCAGGGCCACACCAACCAGAGTGCCAAAAACCCCGATAATACTTCCCTGAATCATAAAGATACGCATAATGCGTTTCGGCTCCATACCAAAGGTACGCAGAATCGCAATATCAGCCTCTTTGTCATTCACCGCCATGACCAGTGAAGCCACCAGATTAAACAAAGCAACCGCTACCACCAGAAACAAAATCAGCGACATAGCAATCTTTTCCGTTTTTACCGCCCGGAAAAAACTGCCGTGCTCCCTGCTCCAGTCTGACACTTCAAACTCATCACCCAGCTCTTGTTGCAACTGTTGCCCCACCGGTTTTGCACGGAACAAATCATCCAGCTTCAGACGAATACCGCTGACCTGTTTACGTAGCTTAAAGAGCCGCGCGCCATCCTCGATATGCACAAACGCTGTCATGCTATCGATTTCCTGAGAGCCAATGGTTTCCATAATCCCAATCACGGTAAACCGCCGCAGCCGGGGCAAGACACCTGCCGGTGTGACCCGCACCTTGGGAACAATCACCGTAATCTTATCTCCCATGGCTACCTGTAATGAGGCTGCCAGTTCCGCACCCAATACAATACCGTAGCCACGTGATGCCAGGTCAGCAAAACTACCGTCACGTAACTGCATCTTAGTATCGCTGACACGGGCTTGGTAATCCGGGTGTATACCCTCCAGAATCACACCACGCATCAGGCTACCATTCGTCAGCATCACCTGATTTTTTACATAAGGTGCAGCAGCAAGCACATGCTCCTGACCGGCCAGCTGGTCTATATGCTGTTCCCAATCAGTGAGTTTGCCATCCGTCCCGGAAACCGTGACATGAGCAACAACCCCCAGTATTCTGGAGCGTAATTCTTTCTCAAACCCGTTCATAATGGACAAAATCGTAATCAGCACCATGACCCCAAGCATGATGCCCAGCATAGAAGCGAGAGAGATAAACGAGATAAACCGGTTACGGCGCTGCGAATGCGTATAACGCTGGCCAATAAATAATTCGAGTGGTCTGAACATAGCTGGCGATTGTACCGGTAGAATAATAAAAACTCAGCTTAATTATTATGTCAGGCCACTGGCATAACACAGCAGGAAAACATTATGTACATCAGGCAAGCCCCCAAATTGTTGTTGTCATTTCTATTAATCGTTCCGGCAATTTCACTGGCCGCTGAAAGTTCACGGGCTACACTCACCCAACCTTCCAAGGCAACCGCCAAATCAGTGGTCACCCAAAAACAGCAGGCTGCTTACCCGAAACGCGGCATGAGTATGAAACAGGTGCGTAAATTATATGGCCAACCTGATTCAACCCGTCAATCAAAAGGCAAAGTCAAGAAACAATGGCCCCGCATTACCGTGTGGAATTATGGTGCTTATTCCGTGTATTTTGAGCGCAGCACCGTGCTGCATACCGTTGTACATTGAAGCCCTGACTATTTCGCGACATCGCTTTGCAGCTCTGACTGACCACGCAATAACTCCAGATGTTCGGCTGTAGCATACCCATCGGGTGGAAAACCCACCGCTGACTGCCATTGACGCAACGCTGACTGTGTATTCGGGCCAATTTTGCCATCTACTCCCTCAGTGCTGTAACCCACAGCACTGAGCAATTCCTGCAATTCACTTTTTTCTGCATGACTCAGCGCCGCATCGCTAACAGGCCAGGAAGTCACCATCGCAGGCTTGCCCTGTAAACGATCAGCCAGCTGTCCAACTGCTAAAGCATAACTCACAGCATTATTATACTTACGAATGACTTTAAAGTTTGGATACACCATAAAGGCAGGGCCACGAAACCCGGCCGGAAGCAAAATATAGGCTTTAGTTCGTCTATCACCAGACAATAAATCACCATTTTTCTGAAGTACCTGATGCTGAGCTGTCCATTGTCCTGCAGGTTTGAGAACTCCCGGATCAGCCAGATTCCAGTCAAAATCATCCGGCAGTGAAATTTCTTCCCCCCAACTCTGTCCCGGCTGCCAACCGGATTTAACCAGATAGTTTGCTGTTGATGCTAAAGCATCCGGAATACTATTCTTCAGATCACGTTTGCCATCGCCATCAAAATCAACCGCATAGTCTGCAAAGGTAGTTGGAATAAACTGCGTATGACCAATTGCTCCTGCCCAGGAACCGCGCAGGTCAATCATCGCCATATCGCCCTGTTGCAGGATACGCAGAGCCGCAATTAACTGCTTCGCCCAGAATTCACGCCGCACCTCACGCCCGGCATAAGCCAGCGTTGCCAGCGACCGGATAACTGCATAGTTCCCGGTATGCTGACCAAAATTGCTCTCCATCCCCCAGATGGCAAGCAGATACTCACGCCTGACGCCATACTGGCTGACAATAACATCCAGCACATCCTTATAAGACGCAAGACGTTGCAGACCTGTTGCGATCCGTTCTTCAGAAACCGCATTATTAAGGTAATCCCAAATGGTGCGGGTAAACTCGGGCTGGTGGGCATCCAGGCGCAATACTTTCCGGTTTGGCAGCAAACCAATGAATGCAGTATCCAAAATATCCTTCCGGATACCCTGCTGCGAAGCAACCTGCCTGAATTCAACCTTCCAGCGCGCAAAATCGTTATCTGCAACTGCGGAATATCCAAACAGGAGTGCAGTAAACAGCATAGCGATTGGTATGAAACGCGCCAAATTAATCCCTTCCTGCGTCCATATTTACTGATGACTAAAAGGCTATGATAAACAAACTCGCTGAACACTGCATTGCTTGTTGGCTCGCCAGAACGCTATCTCAGGCAAATACTGCCTTATTTTCGATCAATTCTCAATCAAACCACGTTTTTTCAAAACAGCCAATAAATCCTGCTCGCTGAGCTGGCGGCCATTAATCGCCATACGGGTTGGCACTTTACGGTATAACTGTTGCTTACCCTCTTCATTATAACGGTCAAAACCATAAACGCAGACCACTTGCGTGTGTGTCATATCTCCAGGGTGTTTAAATGCCAGATTGACGACAATACGCTCCCCGTGAATTTCCTGCTCACTAACCTGTACAGCTTCCGGCAACGTGACTTTAAGTTGTTCAGCCGTTGTCTCCTCACACACCTTTACCGGTGTTTTAACCGGCTTTGGTATTTCACACCCTGCCGTTATCAGCAAAAATCCGGATAATAAAATAAACCGCAAAGAACACCCTCCTGTTCATCGTATTGCTGAAAGCATAGCCCAGCTGCTTTATTAATGCCTGCTCCCAACAAAAGCTAATGATTCATAAAGCTGCAATCTGTTTCGTGAAGCCTCCCGGAAGGTGCCATGTCACAGGTAAGTGATATACTGTACTGATGAAACAAATGCCCTCTGTCCCGCTACTGCAACAACCTGTCACAGCATTAAAAGGTGTTGGCGAAAAAGTTGCAGAGAAGTTAAACAAGCTGGGGATTCTGCGTGTCGCCGATTTACTATTCCACCTCCCGCTACGCTATCAGGATCGTACCCGAATTTACCCGATCAGTAGTTTACGGGTTGGACAGGAGGTTTTAATTGAAGGTGAAATAGACAGTACTGAAGTGGTCATGCGCGGTCGCCGCATGATGCTGTGTCATGTTAATGATGGCAGCGGTGTCATTACCCTGCGTTTTTTTCACTTCAGTCACGCACAAAAACAAAGCCTGCGTTCCGGCAGTCTGATCCGCTGTTTTGGCGAAATCCGCCAGGCCGGCTTTAAACTGGAGATGGCCCACCCTGAATACCGCTTGCTCAATCCATCAAACCCGCCTCCGGTTGAAAACACACTGACTGCTACCTATCCCAGTACAGAGGGCCTGCAGCAGCGTAGCTTGATAAAATTAATTAATCTTGCACTGGAACAGGTTGATGAATTACCGGAACTGTTCACTGATCACACAATCCACGAATACCAGTTTCCACCTCTGGCTGATAGTTTACAATTACTCCATCAGCCACCGGTAACATTAGCCAACAAACAACTCACCGACGGTCAGCATCCGGCACAGCGTCGTCTGGTATTTGAGGAAATGCTGGCCCACCAGTTAGGTGTACAGCAGGCACGTCAGGAAATAAAGAGTGTGAATGCACCCGCAATGCCGGAAGCAAATGAATATTTTACCCGGCTGCTGAAAAATCTTCCCTTTCAGCCAACGGGCGCGCAAAACCGGGTTATCGGAGAAATTACTCAGGATTTACAGCAAAATGCGCCAATGAACCGGCTGGTACAGGGAGACGTTGGCTCCGGAAAAACACTGGTCGCTGTTGCTGCTGCGCTACACGCTATTGCAAATGGTTATCAGGTTGCCTTAATGGCTCCTACCGAACTACTGGCAGAGCAGCATTACAGCAATCTTTGTGCATGGCTGGAGCCTCTGGACCTGGAAGTGGTGTTTATTTCCGGAGGTCAGACAGCAAAACAACGACGGCGCAAGGTAGAAAACCTGCTATTAGGCATCGGTCATATCGCAGTGGGAACACACGCCTTGTTCCAGAAAACGGTGGAATTCCTCCAGCTGGGCCTGATAATTATTGATGAACAACATCGTTTTGGTGTGCACCAGCGACTTGAGCTGCGCGAAAAGGGTAAGCAGGGTGAAAACTACCCGCATCAGCTGGTGATGACTGCCACTCCTATACCACGCACACTGGCAATGACTGCCTATGGTGACCTTGATTATTCAATCATCGATGAACTACCACCGGGGCGTACGCCGATCAAAACCGTTGCTATCAGCAACGAACGCCGGGATGAAATGATCGAGCGCATTGCAACTGCCTGCGCTGAAGGACGACAGGTTTATTGGGTATGCACACTGATTGAAGAATCTGAGGTACTGCAATGCCAGGCAGCTGAAGATACTGCAGAATTGCTACGCGAACGACTAACAGAGATTAGTGTTGGACTGGTGCATGGCCGACTACATGGCAGCGAAAAAGAAGCCATTATGCAAGCTTTCAAAGCCAATGACATTCAGTTGCTTGTTGCCACTACAGTGATTGAGGTTGGTGTCGATGTTCCGAATGCCTCATTAATGATTATTGAGAATGCAGAACGTCTTGGCTTGTCTCAACTGCACCAACTTCGCGGGCGTGTGGGCCGGGGGCAAACAGCCAGCAGCTGTGTGTTGATGTATCAATCGCCCTTAGGTAAAACTGCACGAAAACGCCTGGATGCGCTGCGTAAAAGTACCGATGGTTTTGAAATAGCGAATATTGACCTGGAAATCCGTGGCCCGGGTGAAGTACTGGGCACCCGTCAAACCGGAGACGTCCAGATGCGCATAGCAAACCTCATGCGTGATCAACACTTGTTACCTGCCGTACAGAAAGCAGCCCGGGACATTGTCGCCAATTATCCGGAACGCGCTTCCGCATTAACGCAACGCTGGTTGCAACAGGCCGACGGTGATACTGCAACACGTTTTTTCCAGAGCTGAGATAAATATCACTGAGCAGCCATACCAAAGCACAAGAGTCTTCAGTCAGCGGGCATAGATTTTAAAATTGGCTCAATATCAATTGCATCACCCAGTTCCTCTTTCGCATGTTTAACCGCCAGGACGCGCTCTCTGAAAAACCGGTCTTCGCCAATATGCCTGCTCAAACCGGAACGCTGGAACGACATATAAACCCGTAATTTAATCCGGGCAAGAAAAAATTCGATACCTGCTGCACGCAGACGATCTGCCATTTTCTCCAGCATTTCCTCACCGGTAGAGTCCACCTGATCAACAGCTTCCATATCTAACACTAAAACCTTTAACTTAGGTT
>JBMZDK010000074.1:0-15660 GCA_049614265.1 Thiolinea sp. | reverse complement strand
GAGATTGAAAAAACTATTGGCCTGAAACCGACAATAATCGTCCCCTCAGATAGCCGGGCACTACGTGATGCAGAACGATACGGCTTACTGTTGAGTGAGACAGCAAACCAAACCCAGGCTTATAAGAGCCTGATACAGCTGGCTGAGCGGCTAAGCGGCACCCGGTTTGCAGTTCATAAAAGCCTGCTTAACCGGATCATGGATCGCATTGAAGGCAAAGCAGCATGATGAAACTCAAAGAAAAACTACGGCCCGGTACAAAAGCAATACCAAAAGCTACGACTGCAACTCCTGAATCACCTGCAAAGTCAGCCCTTCCTGCTGAAACCGCAGACGCCCAAAAAGTCACACCTGGCACTGGCACCGGAATCAAAACCAGTCAGGAAGAAAAAAGATGGAAATCTAAACTTTACACTCAAATTATTGAGGAGCTGGATCTGTCGCTGATTAAAGAGATGGAGGAGACGGAAGTTCGCCAGCAAATACACAGCCATCTGCAAAATATTATTCATAGCGAAAACATTCCACTCGCTGCTTCCGCCCGGGAACGTATTACACAACAGGTAGAAAACGAAATCATTGGCATGGGACCTCTGGAACCTTTGCTCAATGATTCCACCGTATCTGATATTCTGGTCAATGGCCCGGATTCAATTTTTGTTGAGCGCTTTGGCAAACTCGAAACAACCGATATCACCTTTGACAGCGCTGAACACCTCATGCACATCATTGACCGGATCGTTTCATTGGTTGGTCGCCGTATTGATGAAGCCTCGCCCATGGTAGATGCCCGACTCAGCGACGGCTCACGGGTTAATGCAATTATCCCTCCCCTTGCAGTTGATGCTCCGGCTCTTTCTATCCGGCGCTTTCCGGATCACATGTTGTTATTAGCTGACTTAGTTGAAAAAGGTGCACTGACAGAGCAAGCCAGCCTGACTTTACAAGCCGCGATTAAAGCGCGCCTGAATGTTGTTGTTTCCGGCGGCACTGGTTCCGGAAAAACCACATTAATGAATGCCTTATCGGCTTTCATTCCAAGTGATGAGCGTATTATCACCATCGAAGATTCGGCAGAACTGCAATTGCAGCAGGAACATGTCGTGCGTCTCGAAACCCGACAGGCCAATATCGAAGGCAAAGGTGAAATCAGTCAACGTGAGCTGGTTAAAAATTGCCTGCGCATGCGGCCTGATCGTATTATTTTGGGCGAAGTACGCGGCGCTGAAGCACTGGACATGTTACAGGCAATGGATACCGGGCACGATGGCTCGATTACTACCATTCACGCCAATACGCCACGCGATGCCGTAAAACGCATTGAAAACATGGTGGCAATGACCGGACTAGGCTTGCCAACCAGTGCCGTGCGCTCACAGATCGCTTCTGCGATTGACCTGGTAATTCAGGCTGAGCGAATGGAAGACGGAGGCAGGCGCATCACCAGCATTCAGGAAATCAATGGCATGGAAGGTGAAATTATCCTGATGTCAGAAATTTTCAAATTTAACCGTCAGGGGCGAAGTGAGGATGGAAAGGTACTGGGCCAGATGGATGCCACAGGTATTGTGCCTAAATTTTTCACCCGCCTGACTGAACGTGGGATAGCCCTGGATCGCAAGATTTTTGCATCCGATAAAACTGAACGCAGGCAGCATGACCGCAGGTTTCAACCAGGATAACTTATGTCTTCCCTGCTGAATACCAATGTGGTCTTTACCACAATTATCTTCTTCGCCGTTTTTATGTTTATTTTCGGTTTGCTCGCACTTATGCTTGGAGGAAACCGAAAAAACAAAAAGATAATTAAGCAACGAATTGACCGTATTACACACGAACACACTTACGCTGCTGCGGTGAGCCTGCAACGTCAGCAATACTTACACAGTCTATCTCCAATGGAGCAGTTTCTGGAAACATTACCCGGGATGGCTGCACTGAGAAAACTGATTGAGCAGGCCAACCGTAATTTTGCTGCCTACCAAGTAGCTGCCTTATGTCTAATACTGTTTTTGAGTGCAGCCTTTGTGACAACAACAATCATCAACCATTGGTTGTTGGCACTACTAGCGGGCTCATGCTTTAGCGCGCTTCCTTTGTATTGGCTTAACAAAGAACGCAATAAGCAAATGGCTTTATTTGAGGAACAGCTACCCGATGCGCTGGACAGTATTACACGTGCCATCAAAGTCGGGCATCCATTCAATGATGCAATGCGGATGATTAGCCAGGAAATGAATGACCCTATTGCAAAAGAATTCGCAATCACATCAGCAGAAATAAATTACGGTAGTGACTTTAAATCCGCCATGATAAACCTGCTGGAACGTAAACCCAGTGTCAGTTTGATGGCATTGGTAGCTTCTGTACTCATCCAGCGAGAAACCGGCGGCAACTTATCAGAAGTGATTAGTAATATTAGCGGCATTATACGCAGCCGCTTTCAGTTACGGCGCAAAGTAAAAACATTGTCTGCTGAAGGTCGACTCTCTGCCTGGATATTGTTGTCACTTCCCTTTGTTCTTGGTGGTGTCATACACATGGTTAATCCGGAATACCTACTACCATTATTTCGGGAGCCTCTGGGACAGAAACTGCTAATTGGCAGCGGCTGCTCTATAGTTCTTGGGGTTATCTGGATCAACCGCATCATTAAAATTGATTTTTGAGGCAACACAACATGCCTGAATTATTAAATAATCTATTAAATGATCCGGAAATGAGTCGCTTACTGATCACCTTACTAAGTGGTGGCGCCGCTGCAATCGTAGGTATTATGCTGGTACAAATAATCTATGACAGGTTCTCGCCAGCAAGTTATCGGGTAAAACAGCTGACCAACCCCAACGGACAAAAAAACCCACCACGACAATACCTGACTCTTAAAAAACTAACCGTCTCACTGGCTCAGTTTTTTACTCCTAAAAAAGGTAAAGAAGTTACTAAAATCCAGACCCAACTTGAATATGCTGGCTACACAAACCCCAACGCACTCAAATTATTCTTTGGTAGTAAGTTTCTGCTGAGCCTACTGGCTGTCGGCATTGCCTACATTGCTCTGGATTTTTTCCCGGAGTACACCGACTCTAAACGCTTTATCGCCATAGGAGCTGCAGGCTTTGTTGGTATGATTATTCCCAATAAAATACTGGAACATTATTGTGATAAACGCCTGAATACACTGCGCAAAGCATTTCCTGACTCACTCGACTTACTACTGGTTTGCGTCGAAGCCGGTCTCGGATTAAACGCCGCTATTCAACGCGTCTCCGCAGAGTTAACCATTAGCCATCCTGAATTATCATTACAATATGCCCGTGTAAATGAGGAAATACAGGTAGGTGTTGACCGTGTCAAAGCATTAAAGAACTTTGCCAACCGAACCCAGCTGGAGGATGCCGAAAACCTGGTTAATCTGTTGGCACAAAGTATGAAATACGGCACAAGCATAGCAGAGACTCTACGTATATTTGCTGCTGAGTTACGGGATAAACGCATTCAATCTGCAGAGGAACAAGCTGCCATGGTGGGAACCAAGCTCATTTTTCCGCTGGTGTTGTGCATATTTCCGGCCTTTTTTATTGTAATAGTTGGGCCAGCAGTCTTAGGAGTGATGAAAGCACTCGCTTCTTAAAGTTAGTGACCGGGGGGCTGAAAAAGCTATCCGGCATCAAACTCAGCGCCGGATTATATTTAGTGCGCGATCCACATTAACCAAACCATGACCAAAGTCATTATCACGTCCACGCCGCCCCAAATCGACAGCAGTTCTCTCTAAAACATCAGAGCGGAAACCCTGCTTATTCATTGACATCAGCAAAGCAATTACGCCAGTCACATGCGCTGTAGCCAGTGATGTTCCCGTTGACACATTGAATGAACCACGAGGTGATGTTGTAAGAATATCCACACCAGGTGCTGCCAAATCAATGTAGGAGCCACGATTTGCTCCACCAAACAAACGTTCACCCTTATCAACAGCCGTTACCGCTATTACACCGGGAATTGCAGCTGGGTAAGCTGGTTTAGCACGTGGCCCGCCATTGCCTGCTGAAGCAACAACAACAATACCGCTATTTGTTGCCCTTTTGATCATTTTATCCACTAAACGATCTTTACCGCCCGCAAAGCTCAAATTCAACACATCGACTTTTTCACGGATAATAATATCGAGTGCCTTCGCAACCAGACTACCCGTGCTGCTACGCTGTTGCGGCCGTTTAGGATTAGCTCTGAATGCGCTAACGGATAAAAGTGTTGCTTCAGGTGCAATACCGATACGCGGGTTCTGGCTAATCAAAACACCGGCAACCTCCGTACCATGCTGTTGATTACCCGAGTTACCAGACAATACTAACTCAATACGTTGTACACGGGCATTACTCAAAGACCGATGCGTAATATCAATTGGCGTGTCAATCATACCAATACGTACACCACGCCCCTTCGTATACTTATGAGCAGCTTCAATACCCGTTAAAGCTAAAGGATAACCACTGCCGCGAGCTGTAGCCGCTGTAAAGAATATATTATCTTCGTTAGCTTCGATTTCTTTTTGTTGTTTATTAATTGAAGAAACCAACTCCAGCGGATCCTGCCCATTCGTTCCGGCGATAATCATTGCCTGTTTGATAGAGCTCAATTCGCTGTTTGATCGCTCCTGTAAGTGATATTTTTTCATCACTTTATCAGCGAAGTTCGCAGGCTTGTCACTGCCATATAACAGTAACAACTGATTCTTCACATAATCAGTACGCTTGGGTTTCTGAGCAGACTGCACACACCATGCTGATGAAACATGGCAAGAGGCGGGCAAAGCCGCTGGTAATTTCTGTTGACCGGTATTTTGTTTTCCGGAAGCAGCAAATACCAGTGCCGTTGAAACAACAGACAGTACGCCGCCGAACAGAATGGAACCAACTACTTTGTGCATTGACAGTTTTCTCAAACCAGCGAAAATCAATTCGCTGGCTACTGGATATTATCTGGTTATTTCGCCTGGAACTGCGGACCAATAAACACAACCGGCACATCAGCCTGAGATGCCTGCGACATAATCGTTTCAGCAAATGCGGCAGCATCCGTATGCGCATCCGTTTTCATTTCAACGGTGAACATATTATGGCTGTTTGGCCCGGAAACAATACGTGCATTCCAGTTGTTCAAAAAGTCACAAACTTCCCCATGTTGTGCAGATGTCTGAAATTCCATTAAAAACAGGTTTTTCAGATTCTCTTCACCAGCATTAGCGGGTAAAGGTGATTGCTCAACAGTTACTGAATGGTACTCTGTTTCATCACCAGCAAGCTGATAGTATCCCAACACGCCCACCTGGAATGCCAGCAAACTGGCAAACGCTGCATTTGCTGGCGTCAACCATTCAATATCAAACAGTTTATGTTCAAACAAACGTTTAAACCAGCCACCCTGCTTTGCTGGCTCTTTGCTTATAATATCAGCTTTCTCAGCAAGTTTTGACTCCTGTTGCTGTTCCTCCCGCTCAATGCGGGCCAGCGTATTTTCAAGGCGTTGCTCAGTAGTATCCAGCGCCGAAAGCTCTAACAGACTGGTATTTTCTTTCACCAGTCTCATCATTTTCTCTTCACGCACGAATTCTTTACGCAGCTCAGGAGATGCTTCCAATGCCTTATTAACCAGCTCTTGCTCTTCATCTGACAGAGTGTTGGTAAGATACCAGGGTAATAGCAGCCGGGCTTCTTCTATAAAGTTATCTGACTCTTGGCGACTCATAATTATTAGACCGTTATGTTGGCCGGTTTAAAACTCAAATTCCACAATCCCTGCCTTCTCAAGCATTTGGCCTAAACGCTTGCGGGCGTAGAACATGCGTGTTTTGACCGTATTATCGGAAATACCCAATATACTGGCGACTTCTTTGACGGACTTGTCCTCAAAGTAAGTCAGACGCAGCACATCCCGATGTTCATCAGTCAAATGATTCATCAAGCGAAGCAACTGATGTTTCATGTCCTCCTGCTCCCGGGTCTCCTCCGGTGTAGCAGCAGTGTCCACCATTGATAACATTGTACGCTCATCATCAAGAGTGATTTCCGTGGTCTTGCGTAACCACGACACCAGTTTGTTGCGGGTAATGGAGTAAATCCACGTTGATGGCTTCGATTTACCGGCAAATTTACCGGCAGACCGCCAGACATCAAATAATGCGTCGTCCACTATATCCGCAGCCTGAGCAAAGTCGTCACGTAATAACCTTGCACAGTAACTCACCAGTTTCGGCTGATACTTGAGGTACAACTGGCTGAATGCTTCGCGGTCACCCTGGGCAATCTTGTCCAAAAGTTCCACATCATCCAGACTGTTATTTACAGTCGTTATACCTTTTTCTCCGTGCCTAATTGATTCGCTCATAGGTTTCGTCGCCCTGAAAGAAGAAATGGTTTAAATTTTTTTTGTTTCTCAACACTGTTAAGAAATTTTTTCAAAAAAGTCGTATTTATTTTGAACCAGATCGAGAGTGTACACGACTGACTGGTTAATCGAATCGTTTCAGTCGAAGTTCTCACTTAGATTGATTCAATAATTCGACATGCGGCTAATAGTCGCATGACTGACACTACACACTCGAACTAGTCATCACAAAATTATAATACTCCCTCGCAAGTCTGGCGGATCTTCGGATCCGTCTTTTTTTATGTCTTCTTATCTATATATGCCAGCACTCACATCCTGCTATTATTCGCAAGTATCTTAATCACGGCAACACAATACGACCAAATTGCCGACTTAACAGCCATTTTTACCGCTTTGAGGCTCATTCATGTACCAGATTGGCACTACTTTGACACAATCCATCATTGCTGAGCAACGCCAGCACAATTCTGCCACAGGCGAATTCACTGGTTTGCTCAATGATATTGCAACTGCCTGTAAAAAAATTGCGGCACTAACCAGCAAGGGTGCTCTGGTCGGCGTGCTGGGCGCAGCCGGATCCGAAAATATACAGGGTGAAGAGCAAAAAAAGATGGATATCATTACCAATGATATTTTTATTGAGGCACTGGAAAATAATGGCTATGTTGCGGCACTCGCCTCAGAAGAAATGGAAGAAGTCTACAATCTCCCTGCTGACAAACCACGGGGTAAATACCTTGTAACCTTCGACCCGCTTGATGGTTCATCCAACATGGATGTTAATGTTTCAGTTGGCACTATATTCTCTATCACAAAAGCACCTGAAGATATTGAAAATCCATCAGCAGAAGATTTTTTGCAGCCCGGATCATCTCAGGTTGCTGCAGGGTATTGTTTATATGGCCCCTCAACCATTATGGTATTAACCACCGGCCAGGGTGTAAATATGTTCACACTGGACAATGACTGTGGTGAATTTATCCTGACCCGAAAAGCAGTCACCATTCCACAGGAAACACAGGAATTTGCCATAAACAGTTCCAATCAGCGTCATTGGGAAGCGCCGGTTAAGCGCTATATCGACGAATGTCTGCAAGGTACTGATGGCACACGTGGTAAGAACTTCAATATGCGTTGGGTGGCATCAATGGTCGCTGAAGTTCACCGCATTCTGAGTCGTGGCGGCGTTTTTCTCTACCCTACGGATGCCAAACTGCAGGCTGCGGGCAAAGACGGGAAGTTACGCCTGCTGTATGAAGCCAGTCCAATGAGCATGATTGTCGAACAAGCCGGTGGCGAAGCTACTACTGGCCATCAACGCATTCTGGATGTCCAACCAACAGAATTACATCAACGGGTTCCGGTTATTCTCGGTTCGAAAGCCGAAGTCGACTTGCTAAGCAACTACCATAGTAATCAGTAACCGCTTAACTGGCCACGCCCCCAGCAAACAAAGATCAAAGCAGCTGCTGTTCATCATTACAGCAGCTGAGTACTCAACTAAAGTTCTCAGCCAAAATAGTGCGGGCAAGCCCGGCATCAATTTGTATCTGTTCCTTCAACTGTTCAAAGGAATCGAACTTTCTCTCCGGGCGGATAAAGCTAACCGGCTCTACGCTAATGTACTGACCATAAACCTGATCATCAAAGTCAAACATATGTACTTCCAGGCGCATTTCTGTACCCGCGACAGTTGGCCGCTTGCCCAGATTAGCCACTCCCCGATGGACAGTTCCACCCAAACCAGAAACTTTCACTGCATATACACCAACATGCAAAGCTAAATTATCCGGCATACGCAGGTTCAGGGTGGGAAAACCAATAGTACGACCACGTTTATCACCATGGCGAATGCGACCAGACAACTGATAAGGTCGTCCCAACAGAGTTGAAGCTTTGTTTAAATCACCCTGCTGCAGGAATTGCCTGATCAGGGTACTGCTAACCCGCTGACCTTCCCAGAGCAATGTGGGTGTATCGCTTACCTCCATGCCATGCTGACGACCTATTTCCCGGAGCATTGCATAATCACCACGACGGCCACGCCCAAACCGAAAATCATCACCCACAACCAGATAACGTACTTTCAGTCGCTGCAGCAAAGTTTCATGAATAAAGGCTTCCGCTTCCTGCTGTGCAAATTCAGCGTCAAATCGCAGGCAAACAAACTGATCGACACCCAATGCACTGAGATGATTATGTTTATCACGCAGCGGGTAGATTCTGGGCACCGGAGGCTGGCTAAAATACTCGCCAGGCAGAGGCTCAAAGCTAATAACACAATCAGATAAACCCAGCTCTTTTGACTTAGCCTGCACATGACTGATAATTTTTTGATGAGCCAGATGCACACCATCAAAATTACCAATGGTAGCAACACAACCTTCAGGATGGTCAGCAGAAAGATCCGGATAGCGCAGCAGTTTCATCACAGCAGTTTAACGCAAATCATTAAACGCATGTTGGCGTAATGCTTCATAAGCCACAATGGACACGGTATTCGACAAATTCAGGCTACGTGACTCAGGCAACATAGGAATACGCAACTTATTATCTGACGGCAGAATACTCAGCAGGCTCTCCGGTAAACCACGGGTTTCCGGCCCAAACAATAAAACATCGTCCGGCTGAAAATCGGTTTCGGCATAGTTTTGTGTAGCACGGGTAGTCAGAGCAAACACCCGCTTTCCAGCCATTGCCTGGCTGAAAGCAGCAAAACTCTCATGCTCGACCACAACAGTCATGTCGCGGTAATCCATTCCGGCGCGGCGCAGGCGCTTCTCATCCAGCTGAAAACCCAAAGGGTGAATAAGATGCAGACTTAGCCCTGTGTTTGCGCACAAACGCATGATGTTACCGGTATTAGGCGGAATTTCCGGCTCGTATAAAGCAATATTAAACATGATGATTTCTGACCGGCTTAATCCAGTGTATGTACGCGTTTGCCCGCAAGAAAAGTGGTGGTTACCCCACCCTGAAAACTCCAGCCGGTGAAGGGTGAATTTTTACCCCGACTACGCATTTTTTCCAGTGAGAAATCCCATAATAAATCGGGATCAAACAGCACCAGGTCTGCCGGTGAATGCGGTAATATTTTACCGGCTTCATTCGCAATAATGCGGGCTGGCTGAAAGGTAATCTTATTAATTGCATCCAGCGCACTAAGCACACCGCCTTCCACCAAACGCAGTGTCAGTGGCAATAAGGTTTCCAAACCGGAAATCCCCGGTTCCGTTTGCTGTAAAGGCGCCATCTTCGCATCCGCCTCATGTGGCTGGTGATCTGAGCAAATCGCATCAATTGTGCCATCCTGCAGACCATCCAATAAGGCATCACGATCTGACTCAGCGCGCAGTGGCGGGATAACATGACACAGCGGATTGTAATCCAGCATATCATGCTCCGTCAGAAACAACTGGTGCGCTGCCACATCCGCAGTCACCTGCAGGCCATTTCTCTTTGCCTCGCGAATCAGGCGCACACTACCTGCTGCTGACAAGCGACAGAAATGCACCCGGGTACCGGTTAATTCAATCAGGGCCAATGCTTGTGCCACAGCAACTGTTTCAGCTGCAGAAGGAATACCAGGCAATCCCAGTCGTGTAGACACCGGGCCCTCATGCACACAACCAGCATTAGCTAAGGCATGTTCAAACGGAAAGACGAAGACAGTAAAGTCATGCGTTGTTGCATACTCCATCGCCTTGCGCAAGGTGTTCAGATTCTCAAAAGGTTGCCAGCCATTGCTCACCGCCACACAGCCAGACTTCTTCAATCCACCCATATTTGACAGCTGCAGACCTTCCAGCTTTTGTGTCAGATTACCAATCACCTCAACATTTGCGCATTGCACATCCCAGGATAAATCCTGAATCAGATTCACTTGTGCTGAATTATCAACAGTAACTGCCGGCTCCGGCTGATAGCATAAAGTGGTGATGCCACTGGCTGCCGCAGCCTGCATCTCAGAAGCGATTGTTGCTTTATGATCCAGACCCGGCTCACGCAACCAACAACCCAGGTCAATTGCACCCGGCATCAACCATTGCCCGGATGCATCAATCACCTCATCAGCACTACTTAACTTCTGACCAACTTCGCGAATCTCACCATTCTGAACGAAGACATTACTTACCGCATCTAATCCGGAGGCAGGATCAAGTACACGGGCATTACGAATCAGCAAACTCATAGCATACCTCCCGCACCAGACCCCATCGTCATCGCCATCACAGCCATACGAACAGCGATGCCATTCGTGACCTGCTCCATAATCACTGAGCGCTCTCCATCAGCTACCAATGAATCTATTTCCACGCCTCGGTTAATCGGGCCGGGATGCATAACAATCGCATCCTCTTTAGTTACTTTCAGCCGTTCTTCTGTTAGTCCATATAGCTTGAAAAACTCCCGCTCTGACGGCAGTAAGGCGCTATTCATCCTTTCCCGTTGCTGACGCAGTGCAATAACCACATCCACATCACGTAAACCTTCTTCCAACTGGTAAAACACATTCACGCCCATGTTTTCCAACCCGGCTGGTATCAGTGTTTTGGGTGCAATGACTCTTACTTCCCCGGTTGCCAGAGAAGTCAGGGCATGAATCTGTGAACGGGCCACCCGCGAATGCAAAATATCACCAACAATAGCAACCTTTAACGGCGCAAAATCCCCTTTCTTCTGGCGAATGGTGAACATATCCAGCATAGCCTGTGTCGGGTGTGCATGCCGCCCGTCACCAGCATTCAGGACACTGATGTGTGGTGCACAATATCTGGCAATGAATTGAGCTGTCCCGGCATGTTCATGGCGCACAACAAACATATCAGCATTCATCGCTTCAAGATTGCGCACCGTATCTAATAAAGTTTCACCTTTGGCAGTCGAAGAAGTACGAATGTCAAGATTCGTAACATCCGCCCCCAAACGCTGGGCAGCAATTTCAAAAGTGACACGGGTACGGGTAGAGTTTTCAAAAAACAGATTCATCACAGTTTTGCCACGCAATAACGGCGCTTTTTTCTGCTGTTTCGCAGGCAAAGTAACAAATTGTTCGGCTCGATCCATGATTTCATGGAGTAAAGAATGGGGAAGTCCTTCCGTAGTCAGGAAGTGTTTCAGCCTGCCATCAGGTGACAGCTGCATACTAAGTGGAAGCGGCCCTGGCTTCAATCGGGGATGCATCAATTATTTTCTGACGATGACTAGTATTAGCAATATATTACAAGTTTGTCCGCAACGGATAAAGGCTTACAAGCCACTTCCGGCAAAACTTTATTGGCATATTTTCAGACCGCCATTATTTCCGCACCAATTCCATTTCCAATGGCTCCGGCCCTGAAATCTGATAACTGAATTCCTGCCCCGGTTCTTCACGCAGCGCGTAAACCTGAGGCTCAATAGGCAACTCACGTTGTTTGCGTACGACTAAGACACTCAGAATAATGCTGGCCGGACGCCCATAGTCAAATAATTCATTCATCGCCGCTCGTACAGTGCGTCCGGAGTGGATAACATCATCAACCAGAATGATATGCCGGTCTTCAATCGAAAAAGGTAATCTGGAAGGCTCAGTTTGTACCGGTAAGCCACTGCGATTAAAATCATCGCGATAGAAACTGACATTTAGCTCCCCCAGTTCCTCCCGCAGCCCCATCCGGCGATGCAATTCACGCGCTACCCACACACCCGAGCGGTGAATACCCACCATTACCGGATGTGCAATCGCATTAGCCTGCATGTACTGTTCCAGGTGACTGATCAACCGGCTCATCAAATCTTCGAGATTATAATTATTATTGTCCATGTGCATATCCCTGCATCCAGTTTTCCAGAATAATAGCCGCAGCCAGTTGATCAATTTCTTCTTTACGTATTTTGCGTTTGCGTCCGGCCTGACGTGCCGACTTTAAACGCTGTTCAGCTTCACGGGATGAAAGCTGCTCATCAGCCAGCTGCACCGGTAGCTGTGTATGTTGCTCAAGCTGCTGACAAAACTTCCTGATTGGCTTATCCATTGAACTGGGAGAACCATCCAGTTTACGTGGCATACCCACCACTAATTGCTGAGGTTTCCATTCCTCAACTAACTTACTAATACTCACCCAGTCTGGTTTTCCCTGCTGTGCATATAAAATACTTTGCGGCGTAGCAATACCGGTTAAAGTATTGGCAATCGCCACACCCGTCCGGTTCGCACCAAAATCAAAACCCATTACTAACATAGGACAAAATCGAGACACACTGCAGAACGCAGTTGTTGAAGAAAGAATAAATTATGCATGGCCAGCAGTTGATGTCAGTAATGTTACATCAATACCTAAAGTCGAAGCCGCCCCTTTCCAACGGTGTGGATAAGGCATATCAAACAGAATAGCGTTATCAGAAGGACACGTCAGCCAGGTATTGTCCTTGATTTCTTCTTCCAGTTGCCCGGGATGCCAACCAGCACACCCCAAAACCAATAAGAAACGCTCCGGCCCATCACCTTTAGCGAGATCAACCAGAATATCCCGTGACGAAGTAATCGCAACATCATCAGCGACATGCAGCGTACTTTCCCATTCACGATCGGTGTTGTGCAATACAAAACCCTGTTCAGTCTGTACCGGCCCACCACTCAGTGCCATCTGTCCGGCGACACCGGGATCATCCACCTCAATATCCAGCTGTGACAATAGATCACCCACCGTCAAATCCAGAGGCCTGTTAATAGTGACACCAAAAGCCCCCTGCTCATCATGCTGACAAACCAAGGTCACTGTACGGTCAAAAAAACCTTCAACCGAACCAGGCATTGCGATCAGCAGATTATTGCGCAGCGTCGAAATATTCTGCATTTATTCTGTGGAAGTCCGGGACTTCCAAACCTGGGGGCGACATTGTTTCATATAGTTACTCAGTATCCAGCGTTCCGCTATGAAAAATCCACGTTCTGGTAATATTGAGCTGATCCCATTTTTCACGAATTTTTTTCGGTAATGGCGGGTATGGTGACGCCAGCCGGACAATTCGCAATGCGGCCCGATCCAGAACATTAAACCCTGATGATACATCAATCTGTATGTCAACAACATTACCGGAGTGATCCAGCGTCGCATTGAGAATTAATTTGCCACTCAGATTTCGGTTGATCGCTTCTTTGGGGAAATTAATGTTACCCACACGCTCAATTTTCTTGATCCAGGCATCGATATATTCTGCCTCAACAGCACTTTTAGCGCTCACGGCATCAATAAAATGAATCCTTGGGCGTCGTGCATAAAGCGCCTCAGCCTCATCAACTTCAGCCAGCAAACGGGCAATTTCCTGAGTTTTATCCGATACCACCTCATCAACCGGCACCGCTTCTTCTTTTGGCTGTTCAGGGGCTTTATCAATGCGTTTGAAAGTTTCACCCTTTGTCGTCAATAACTGAGGGCGTAATTTTGGCCGGTGATCCGGTGCGGCTTCCTGTGATTGCAGCGGAGACTCACCCTCTGCAGCATTCGGCTCCAAAGATGCAAGCGGACTCCGTGGGCGATTCGCCTCATCTGAGCTGCCACTGGCTTCCTGATTCGCCTGCGCCAGAAACTCAGCATCTTCCGGAGTTTCTTCACTGTGAGTTTGCACCAGCGTTACGTCCAATACCGAAGGCAGATCAATTTCCGGCATAATATTAGGTGCAAAAGAAATACCAAAAACAATCAGGCCATGGAATAGCAGCGCTGCAGGCAGCGTTTTCATCAGTGGCAGGTGATTTCCGGCGTTGTAAGCCTCATTCATATCGAGTGTGTGCATAGCGCTAGGTGTTATTCGTCATTATGCGGGATTAAGCCCATTTGTTATATATACCCTTGATTCACATGGTATCACTTTCATTCCAGTTAAGCACACCTCAGGTTACGAAGTGCTGAACTGTGATGTTCAGCGGGTAAATACACCAGGACAGGTTCAATAAAACCGATAAACTCACAAGGTGGCTAATACGCAGCGCAAAACACCGTAATCATATTCACCATCCAGCACATCATATAGCGGTTTCAAACGCTCCTTGTCATCTTCCGCCAGCATCTCATAGCTATTAACGATATAATCAAATTCAGCCTGTTCCATTCCCAGAACACTTAACGCATCCAGTAGCCCAAGCTCAATGGCATCAGCTAAATGCGTCATGATTGTTGTGATTTTCAATTCACGTTTCCGGCCTATCTCATCCGCTGTTAATCCGGTCGCAAAAAGCTGTAAGGTCTCATTCACTGTGTCACTGAGATTATTATTTAACAACTCATTACGTGGATACTGCAGTACTTCATCCAGAAATGCCTGACCGTAACGCTCCAGCTTGCGCGCTCCCACGCCATTAATCGATGCCAGTTCACCAAAATTTTGTGGCCGCACCCGAATCATGTGTAATAGCGTACTGTCATGAAAAATTACATACGGAGGTACGCCCTGATCTTCTGCCAGCCGAAGACGCACCTGTTTCAATGCATCCCATAAAGGCTGGTCTACAAAACGCACTGTTTCCTTTTCTTTTTTACCCTTTGCTTTCTTCTCTGGTTTTCGTTCCTTACGTAACTGAAGTTTTTCCTCGCCTTTTAATACCGGCCGCGCTTTAGCCGTTAGCTTTAATGCACCGTATTCAAGATCAGTATTAAGGTAACCCAATGCGATCAGCTGCCGAAAGATTGTTCGCCACTCAGCTTGCGTATGCTCCGAACCAATACCAAAGGTGCTTACCCGGTCATGCCCAAACTGACGCATACGATCATCATCTTTACCCAGCAGCACATCAATCAGATAATTCACTCCAAACCGCTGCTCCGTGCGATACACGCAGGACAAAGCTTTTTGTGCAGCAACAGTGCCTTCCCAGGTTTCAGGCGGGTACAAACAGTTGTCACAATTTCCACACGGCTGCGAACCGGTTTCATCGAAATAATCCAGAATTGCCTGCCTTCGACAGGCCGTCATTTCGCACAACCCAAGCATAGCTTCGAGTTTATGGTGTTCAATGCGCTTTTGCTGATCACTGGCACGCGAATCCGCCATCATCTGGCGTAAAGTAATCACATCCTGTAAGCCATACGCCATCCATGCATTTGCAGCATCGCCATCACGACCGGCACGACCGGTTTCCTGATAATAAGCCTCGATACTTTTTGGCAGATTCAGGTGTGCTACAAAGCGTACATCCGGTTTATCAATTCCCATCCCAAAAGCAATGGTTGCGACAATAATCACCCCATCTTCACGCAGGAAGCGCTCCTGGTGATTCTGACGCAC